>JALVAU010000200.1 GCA_027011025.1 Campylobacteraceae bacterium
AATAAAATACTCGCATATCAGAGGCTCTCTGTTTAGCGAGATAGTCTTGAGTGACGCTGAGTATGAAGATAAGGTCAGAGCAAAAACTATAAAAATTCACTACAATATCTTAAAGTTACTCCAAAAAAAGATAGATATATCCTCTGTTTTTATTGATAGTGCAAAGGTAGATCTCTCTAAAATCCAATCATCAAAAGAGCAAGATAATTCCTCTTTTGTGCCATTTTTCATATCAAAAGTAAAAATTAGGGATTTGACTCTTCTTCAAAAAAAGAGCTCTATCAAGATGGATGTTTCTGCCTTAGATATAAGATATGACGACACAGTCAGCATAAAAAAGATAGATCTACTTCTTTTAGCCGACAGTTATGGAAAAGCCAAAATAGAGGCAACTTTAAAATCAAATACCTTAAGAGGTTTTGTCAAAATTTTTCCAAATAGAAGATATTTGGACTCTTTAGATAGTTATACATACCCTGTAAAATTTGATTTTCAAGCAGACGAGAAGAGAATATCAGCAGTTGCAAAATTAAAAAATATAAAATTAAAAAATATAAAAGACCTGCTTGCAAAAGATATAAATCTAAATCTAAACTATAAAGTAGGATCTGATAAAGTTGAGTTTGATGCAAAATACAAACTTAACCAAAGCAGAACTAAAACAGAGGTAAAACAATCCGGCTTTGTTACTCTAAAAGGCAAATTTGACTCAAATATTTGGCTAAAATTTATAAAAAAACCCTCCCGTTTGCCCTTTGTTGGTGCAAATGCACACTTACAAGGCGATAGTAAAAATCTAACTCTACATGTAGAGGCAGGTTTATATAAGCTTGATGTGAGGGGTGATTATAAAAAGTTCGAGATAAAGGGGAGTGCTTTAGGTGTAGATATCGGACTAAAAAACAGATTTGATATAGATACCCACTCTTTTTTACATCTCTCTCCGCTATATATGGATGGAAATATTTCGATTAAAAATTTGAAAAACAGATATGAAACTATCTTTAAGTTGGATAAAAACAGGCTTAACTTGAGTGCAAAGATACTTCAAGACAATAGATACTATTTTGTTGATGCAGAGGCAAAGGGTATAAGTTATACCAAAGATATAGAAGTTAAAAATTTAAAACTCATACTCTCATCTTTAGGCTATGGAAAGGTCAAGATAAAAGGAGCTTTAAAATCAAATCTTCTTAGTGCTAAAGTGGAGTTGTATCCCGATAGAAAATACCTAAAGCCTTTTGAGAAGTACCCATATCCCCTAGTTTGCAATCTAAAATCAAGCCTAAAAGATATGAATCTTACCTCAAAGATAGACAGAGTTGGCATAAATGGTTTTGATATCCAAGATATCGATCTGACGCTTCATCACTCTTTTGGTGCAAAACATATAAGTTTAAATTCAGTATATAGACTTAAAAAAGATAACTATTTGATCCAAGCTATTCAGGATGCAAATGTTACAACAGATGGCCATTTTACTTCACTCATCGACTCAAAGATTTTACATTCAAGTGAAAAACTACCATTTGAGAGGATAAACACTTCTCTAAAAGGTGATAGTAAAAATCTAACTCTACATGTAGAGGCAGGTTTGTACAGGTTTGATATAGGAGGTGATTATAAAAAATTTCAGATAAAGGGAAGTGCAAATGGTGTAACTCTAGGTTTTATAGATAATTTTCCCGATATTTTCAAAAGAGACAAGATAGATATGAAGATTGATTCTACACTAGATATATCTCCTCTAAAATTAAGCGGAAATATGTTTTTAAAGAGTGTTGTGGGAAAATTAGATGCAAACTATGACATAAACTCTCAAAAAAAACTCATTAGAATGGTCTTTTATCCAAATACAAAGTATAAGATTTGGAAAGATTACAGGATAGATGGAGTCTCACCAGCTAAAATCACAATATATAGCGACAAGAACAGTAGAGTCTTAAATGTAGATGCAAAGATGTTAAATATTACGCTTTTTAGAAAAAAAGAGATTTTAGGAGGTTGGGGAAATCTAGCTAGAGGTTATTTTGATTTGAATGGAAAAATAGATAAAAAAAGTGGCATATCTCTAAATGTAAATGCTAACCTATCTTCTCTAAAAAGCTTTCTTGAGAGTATAACAGCAGTAAAATTTGATAAGGATTTCTATGTTGATGCAAAAGTCAACCTGAAATCAAGACTAAATATCACAAAAGATATAGTATTTAAAAGCAAGATAACAATGCCCTGGTATGAAGTGGTTTTGGATGATAAAAACAGATATAAAGGTAAAAATCTCTGGATAAAATCAACCCTAGTAAACACACAAGCCGCGATAAGCGGATATAGCTTTTATGTATCGGGTTACCATATATACTCAAACAGGACTTCAAAGCTGAGTCTCAAAAAAAGTGGTCAAATCGAGTTTAAGAAATTTTGGATATTTGATAATCTGTTACTTATAGGCAGTATAGACCCTATTAAAAAAGAGGGAAAGATCCATCTGCAAGGCAAAAAATTCAACTATGTAGGCAAAGAGGGCAACATAACGGCAAATGCAGATATAAATGCAGATATAAAAGCAAACGGTGAGCAAAATATCCAAGGTAAAGTTACACTATTGGAGGGTACTATAAAATTTGTACCTAAAAAAGAGTATGATCTAAGCGATAGTGATATCATCATCATACAAAATATCCACGAGAATAGAAGATTAAAACGCAATGTAGATATCCAAATAGTATCAAAAAAACCTATCTTGTATAAAACAGATGAGGTTGAGTTGAAGTTTGTGCCTGATTTTGTACTTTTTCAAGAGGCGGGAAGCTCTTTGGGGTATCTTGGTATGGTTACTATAAAAGACGGGGAGATAAAAAAGAGTGGAAAAGAGTTTAAGTTAGCTAAGAGTGAAATATACCTAAGAGGGGCAAATCCACTAAATCCATACTTGAATATCAATATCTTTTACTATACGCCAGAGCAGATAAAGATAAAAGTATTTATCACAAATACCCTCTCATCTCCATTGATGATTTTAGCTTCAAATCCCCCTATGAGCCAAAATGATATCATGTCTTATATACTTTTTGGAAAACCCTCATCAACTCTTTTTGCAGACAACAAAAATGCTCAAACCTCAATCTCTCTAAATAGCATACTCTATGGTGCAGGCTTAAAACAGATGTTTCAAAAGACAACAAGCATAAAAATAGACACGCTAAATATACTAAGTAGTAAAGATAAGAGGTTTGGCTATGAGATAGGAGCAAGTATAAATGACAAAGTAAGGGTTATCTATAAAAATGATGAAATTTCAAGCATAATCATCCAATACAGCCTAAGCAAATCCATAAGAATAGATGTAGATGTAAAAGAGAGTGGTGAGGGAGTCAAGGTGCTATATGCAAAGGATTTTTAAGTTAAACTCAGATAAAATTCTAAAAATGCTAAAGGCTCAAGTGTTGAGCATACATGTTTATGGCATAAGTACCTACTTCACATATCCTACATGTAATCAAGCAAATTTATAAAAAAAGGTAAATTATGAAGATTAATTGTTGCGATTTGGCTTGTCCCCAACCTGTTTTAGATACGAAAAAGGCGCTCGAAGAGCTAGAAGATGACTCTTTACTTGAAGTTTTGGTAAACTCTGTTTCATCTGTGGAAAATGTAAAGAGATTTGCTTCAAAGCAGGGCTATGAGAGCAGAGTTGAAGAGTTAGAAGATGGCAAAACACTCATCACAATCATAAAGGGCTATGAGTGTGCTATAATCACTAGCGAAGAAGAGAAATTCCTAAATAAAACAGTTTTTATAAAAACTGACAAGATAGGAAATGGCGAGTTGGGTACTACTTTGATGAAGAGCTTTTTAAAAACTATGCTAGAGTTTAAAGCATTACCAAAAAATATTGTATTTGTAAATGAGGGTGTTTTCTTAACAACAAAAGATGAAAATCTTGATTTGATTGAAAATCTTAAAGAGTTAGAAAACAGAGGCGTTAGTATATATAGTTGTGGTCTATGTCTAAACTTTTACAATATCCCAGCACAAGAACTAAAAGTCGGTGAGATTGGTAACGCCTACGACTCGGTAGATATGCTTTTAAATACCGATACAGTGACACTATAAAGGATATAGTTTGAGAGAGATGAATAACAATGCAAAACTAACCAAGTTTGTAAAAGCCGCCGGTTGAGCCGCTAAGTTAGCTCCGGGTGAGCTAGACATCGCACTTAGTGGACTTGATTGTAGCAATAGCAAAGTTTTGGTCGGTATGGATAGCAGTGATGATGCCGCAGTCTATCAGATAGATAGCAACAAAGCACTCGTACAAACAGTAGATATAATCACCCCTGTTGTTGATGATCCCTACATGTACGGACAAATCGCAGCAGCGAACTCGCTTAGCGATATATTTGCTATGGGTGCAGAAGTGGCAACTGCTATGAATATAGTCGGTTTTGATGGTTGCAACCACCCTAAAACTGTTTTGCAAGAGATACTAGAGGGCGGACAAAGCAAGATAAGAGAGTGCGGGGGTGTGGTAGTAGGCGGTCATACCATAGAGACTCCAGAGATGCTTTATGGTCTTAGTGTGAGTGGTTTTGTGCATCCTAACAGGATATATCGAAATGATACTCCAAAAATCGGCGATCTTTTGATTTTAACAAAACCTCTTGGTATGGGCATACTTACAACCGCCATAAAAGCCGATATGCTTGAGGCAAAAAGTGTGCAAAATATAGCCTATATCCTATCTCAGCTCAACCATGAAGCTTCAAAAATTATGAAAGAGTTTGATGTGAGTGCCTGCACGGATGTGACAGGATTTGGGCTAATGGGGCATAGTGCCGAGATGGCAAGTGCTAGAGTTAGTATAGCCTTTGATTTTGCTAGTATTCCATACTTAAAAGAGGCGACAGAGATGGCAGATATGGGGATAATCCCGGCAGGTACATATAACAACCTAAGTTACCTAAAACAAAAAGTCAAATACACAAAAGAGTTAGATGATGACATAATCTTATATGATGCCCAAACCTCAGGCGGACTTTTGATGGCAGTAGCACCCAAAGATGCACCAAAGCTTTTAAAGAATCTAAAAAATGCAGGATATGAGTACAGCTCTATAATAGCAGAAGTTTGCAAGAGAGAAGATAGGAGCTTGATTGTTTAGATGGGAGCTTTTTTAGGGTAAAATTGGATATTTGATTTTTGGTTTTCTACCGCTTAGAGATCCAAAAAAGGTCTCTATTTTTTGTGCATCTTTATCGCTGATGCCTAAAAGCAGTTGAATTTTACCCATCTCTTTTATAGCATCTTTAAGGTTCCAAATCATTCCATTATGAAAGTATGGTGCGGTCTCTTTGATATTTCTAAGAGTTGGTGTTTTTACAAGATGATTTTTATTTCCATGAAAATCTCCTATATTTCTATATTTATATCTTTTTCCTGTATCAAAAGGTTGAGTGAAACCCCCGAGTGCTATGCCCTTGTGACATCTAGTGCAACCTAAGTCGATAAAGGTGTTTAAGCCATCTTTCTCTTTTGGAGTGAGTGCCTTGAAATCACCGTTTAGAAAATCATCATATCTTGATGGGGTGATAAGCGTTCTTTCAAAGATTGCTATCGTATCTGTTATGAGTTTAAAAGTGATTTTTACATTTGGTCCATAAGCTCTCTTAAACTCCTCTTTGTAACCAATTATGTTTTTGATTTTGCTAGGTAAAATATCTTTATGCATTGCCATTTCAAATTGTGTCTGTATAGGTCCTTTTACCTGCTCTTCAAGAGTTGTACTCCTGCCATCCCAAAATTGATAATTTGCAAAGACAGCATTGTAAACAGTCGGTGAATTTAGATGATGTGGATTTGGGTGCCATTTATCTCCTGTTGCAACACTAACTCCGTCTGCTCCGCCTAAAGCTAAGTTGTGACATGTGTTGCATGAAATTAGATTGCTTTTTGAAACTCTTGGGTCAAAATATAGTTTTTTTCCAAGTTCAATTTTAGCATCAGTTGATGGGTTTTTCTGGTTATTGATGATTTTTAATAGTTCAATTTTTGTATTAGGAATCGGGAGTAGGTTTGCTTTTTTCGCTTTTTTTAATATTTCTATATCACTATTGGCAACTATAAAAGTAGTAAATATTGATAAAATTAAAGCGATGATTTTCATAATATTTGCCTATGTTTAAAGAGGAAAGCATTATCGCTTTCCTCTTTAATTTTTTAATTCATATCCGGTTTTTGTGTTTTACTTGTACTTGCAGGAAGTTGTGGATATGTGATATTTGGTTTTTTTCCTGTTAATGCCTTTAGGAAAGTTGCTATTTTTCCAGCTTCTTTATCATTTATCTTTAGACCTAATTGTATTGAGCCCATATCTTTTACTGCTTCTTTTAGGCTCCAAACCATTCCATTGTGAAAATACGGAGCTGTCTCTTCTATATTTCTTAGGGTCGGAGTTTTTACCATGCCGTTTTTATTACCTTTGAAATCGCCTACATTTTCAAATTTATATTTATTTGCCACTTCAAAAGGTTGCATTGTGCCGCCTACTCCTATATTGTTATGGCATGATGCACAACCTTTATCTATAAATAGATTTAATCCCTCTTTTTCAGTTTTTGTTAAAGCTTCCGGATGACCATTAAGAAATTCATCATATCTTGATGGAGTGATAAGTGTTCTCTCAAAAACTCCGATTGTATCAGCTACGAGTTTAAAGGTTATCTTTACATTTTCTCCATATGCTTTTTTGAATTCATTAACATATTTTGGTATTGATTTGACTTTGTTAGCTACTGATTTTGCAGGCGAAGCCATCTCTGGTGCCGCTTGCATAGGGCCTTGGGCTTGGTCTTCGAGGTGAGCAGCTCTTCCATCCCAGAATTGTGCAGAGTTTAAAACAGAGTTATATACTGTCGGTGAATTTAAGTGATGAGGGTTTGCTGTCCATTTATGCCCAATAGCAGCACTAATACCATCAACCCCACCTAAACCAAGATTGTGGCAGGTATTGCATGAAATAATTCCACTTTTAGATAGTCTTGGATCAAAGTATAATTTTTTACCAAGTTCAATCTTAGCATCTGTCATAGGGTTAGTAGGGTCATCAACTAACTTTAATAACTTTAATTTACTTTGGGGGATAGGTTTTAATCCCGCATTTTTAGCTTTCATCATAAGGTTTTCTCCGGCAAAACCAACACTTGCAACCAATAAACCACTTAAAACTATATTTAGTTTTTTCATAATTTCTCCTTAAAAAATTTAGAATTTTTAATTATATAATGTTTTATCTTAATTAATATTTAATATCAAATAGAGTTTAATATTAATTTATTATTTAAGTATTTTTTTGTTACAATATAAGAAAGTTATTAACTTATGGTGCTAAAATATGTGTTTAATGCGTAAAGTAAGTTATTAAGAAATAGAAGGCAAATATGATAGATTTTAAAACAATACTTCAAGAAAGGAATCTAAAAGCTACTCATCAAAGATTGGCTATTTTAGAAACAATGAATAGCCTAAAACATGTAAGTATAGAAAATCTTTATGATCTGCTCCTAGCTAAATATCCTACACTTTCAAAGGCAACTATATACAGAAATGTTAAGGAGCTGATAACCATCGGTATAATTACTGAGATAAAAATTCCAGATATGCCGACTAACTATGAAATTACCAAGATGCCGCACATCCATCTAGTTTGTAAAATTTGCAATAAAATTGAAGATAAAATCGTAGATACAAAATGCCTTATAGATGAAGCTACAAAAGATATAGGTTTTAGGATAGAAAAGAGCAGTATATCTTTAGTTGGGGTGTGCTCCGAGTGTTCAAAGTTACAAGCTTGAAGCGAAAAAACAAGATAGTGTCTGTGTTTCTGTATAAAAATTGTAAGTATTGATAGAATTATGGAGTTTAAGGGCTTTAGAAAAGAGGGTATAGATTTTCTAAAGGAGCTAAAAGACAATAACTCTAAAGAGTGGTTTCTCAACCATAGATATGTTTGGGAGAGATCAATTCTTGAGCCAAATAGAGCTTTCATAAAGGATATGGGAGAGACTCTTCAGATATTAGTACCTACTATAAATGCTTTGCCAAAAGTTGGGGGATCACTCTTTAGGATATATCGAGATACTAGATTTAGCAACGATAAAACCCCCATGAAAAGCAAGATTGGATTGCTTTTTTGGCAAGGTACTTCTCATAGGATGCAAAGTAGTAGTTTTTATATGCACTATGATGAAAATGAGTATTTTGTGGCAACTGGCATAAGAAATTTTAAACCCCCTTTATTAAAAGTCTATAGAGAGTATATCAAAGATGAAAAAAATAGAGAGACTCTACATGTAGAGTTAGAAAGATTAAAAGATTTGGGCTATTTGCTGCCCGAGCCTAGATACAAAAGAGTTCCGAAAGATTTTGATAAAAACGATAGATATGCTTATCTATCACTATTTGGAGCCATGTATGCATATAAAATTTTTAGTATTGATGATATATTTTTTACTCAAGAGTTACTAGATAGGCTATTTCAGATATATAATGATATGCTTGAATTACAAAAGTGGGTATATGAGATGCAAGAGAGCTCAAATACAAAAATTTTGCCAAGTGTTACTTTTTGAAATACATTAGAAATTCTTTGTAAAATTATTTATATAGGATTATATG
>JALVAU010000201.1 GCA_027011025.1 Campylobacteraceae bacterium
CCTGAATATCTTGTAACTCTTTGAAGTTGTTTAAATCTTAAGTCATATAGATATATATCCGCTTGGTCATTTGGTGCCATAGTCAAAAGAAGCTTTGTGCCATCTTTTGAGACATCAGAACAGACTAGCATTCCCTTGGCAGATAAGATTTTTACTCTTTCTCCGCTTGTTAGGTTAACTTTATATAGTGTTGGAAGATACCCATTATATGAAGTATAATAAAATGAATTTTGTATATCATCAGCCCATTTTGGAAATATATTTAGTCCGCCCTTGACGATAGTTTTTTGAAAAGTAAGAGTGTAATCAGAGACTATTACTTCTGATTCTCTTTTTCCCGTATATTTGGAAAATAGAATAAACTGTTCCATCCATTTTATGGAAGGTGCACCTATTAAATCATTTGTATTTACAACTATTTTATGTGCTAAAAATGGGAATCTTTTTGGATTATCCATCTTGTAATTTGTCTCATTTCTAACTTGACCGCTACTAGCATTAATCAGTTTGACATTGGCTATTAATGAATTTTCTTGTGAAACTAATCTAAATCTTAAAATCAAATCAACACTTTTTTTGCTTAGAAAGTTCTCGCTAATATCACCATCATAAGTACTTTGAAGATAATCACCCAAAGGTCTAAAATGCGCACTTACTCTTAAGTCTCCAACTATAATTTTAAAAAATTTCTTTCTTAAGTACATATCTTCACTCGCATCACTGGCATCTTGCACAGCAATTTTCGGTAAAGTATCCAGCTTTTTTACAATCTCTACAGTTGCATCATATGCAAAAAGAGAATAAACTAAAATCAATAACGATACTACTATTTTAATCATTTCTTATATCCTTGAATTCAACTTGTAACTTAAATATCTCACCTTCGTCAAAAGGAGGAAACTCTTTGTCTCTCATATCTTCTAAAAAATCAACTAATTTAGAATTGAATTCATCATTATATGAAAGTTTTACTATTTTGTAGCTAAAAGTCCCCTCTTTATCTATATAAATTTCCACAGTTGCACTGTTTCCTGAAACAGTATCTATGGTATCTTGCCAATTTTCATAGAGAATTTGCTGGATTTTTCCTTTGAATTTATCATAGATTCCATTTTTACTAGATTTTATATTTTGACTTTTTTTAAAGCTTAAGGAGTTCACTAGTTTTTTTGCTAGTTGATTTTTTGTCTGTTCTTGTCTGTTTTCCTTTACTTTAATTGGTTTTTTTCTACTCTGGAGGGCCTGTTCTTGTTTTGGCTCTACAATCTTTTTAGTATCTATTTTATTAAACATTCCTTTTAGAGATATCTTTTTTTGAACTTTTTTTGCCACACTCTTTGGCTTTGGTTTGGTGGATACCCTCTTTTTTTTGACAACTTTTTTGACAACTTTTTTAACTTTTTTTGAAATCTTATTTGGCTTTTTTCTCTCTATCAATGTAACATCTAATATGCTTTTTTTATTTAGAGTATAGTCTATATTTTTTTTAATTTTACTTTGAAGATAGAAGGCGAGAGAGATTATAACAATTAAATAGATAATTAATGCCAAAGAGAAGCCGATAAAATTATAACTAGACTTTCTAGACATACTCTATCCGTTTGTTTCTAAAGATACTTTAGTAAAACCTGCTTCTTTAACACTTTTTAATATATACATAACATCTTTATATTTTAAAGATTCATCTGCTTTTATATATACCCTGGAGTTGATGTTGTATTTACTCTTAACCATCACAAAGTTATCTGGAAATTCATTTATGCTAAATTCATCTTTTTTTATATAAACCTTGCGATCCTTGCTGATTCGTATCTCTAATTCAGGAACTTTTTTCACAATAGAGGATTTTGTACCATCAGGAAGAGTTATCTTCTCCTGATATACCATAGCAGGTGTTGTAACCATTAAAATTGCTAATAAAACAAGCATGATATCAACTAGTGGTGTGATATTTAGCTCAGGAGTATCGTTCCAATCATTCATATCTCGTCTGTATCTTTTGCGGGAGTTTTATTGCTAAGAAGTAGATCTATCTCTCTTTGGACACTCACCACTACTTCATAAGCTTTTCTTTTCAGGAAGAGGTGAACACTGTAAGCAGGGATAGCAACAAATATACCAGCTGCTGTTGCGATTAATGCTTCGCTGATGGCAGGAGCTATAACACCCAATGACGCACTACCACTTTGCCCTAAGCCACTAAATGTGTCTAGTATGGAGACAACTGTACCAAATAGGCCTATAAAAGGAGATGTGGATGCTATCATAGAGAGCAACCACAATCCGTTTGTAGAGTTCTTTTCAGCTACGCTTTTGCAAACATTTAGCAGATTAAAAGATACACCAAATCTACTTGTACATTTTCTTAAAACAGAATCATCTCTAACACTTTTGTTTCCCATCAGCATAGACTCAAGAGAATTTTGTTCTATCTTTAGCCATGATTTTAAATAGAAGTATCTACTTATTAAAATGCCGAAAGTAGTTATAAAATAAAAAGAGAGCCAAGCTAACACAAACATTGTTATAAAGCTGCTTCTAGAGATATAGTTTATAAGTAAATCAGCTGCTGACATTTTTAATATTTTTTATGTTTCAATATAGCGTCTATTTTTGCCTCAGCCATAGCGATTGCTATATCTGAATCACTCATACTCTCTATCAGTTTTTTAGCTCTGTTTATAGATGCTGCTATTTCACTATCGTCTGCTCCAACAATAGCGACTGCTCCGTCAGCTAAAATCGTTGCCTTCTCTTCATCAATCTCTGCATGTCCCCAATCAATAGCAACAATCTCATGTTCGCCGCTAGCAAGTTCTATATCTATTACGCCTGTTTTCAGAAGTGATACCAAGGAGGCATGGTGAGGGAGAACTCCGAACTCACCTTCGCTTCCAGGAAGTGTTACACTTTTTACATTATTGGCAAATATCTGACCATCTGGTGTGACTATTTCTAATCTCAATGTTTCCATAATACAACCTTAATTTAAAGCTTACTTATTTTTTAATTTTTCAGCTTTTTTCTCAGCTTCCTCAATACTTCCTACCATATAAAATGCCGCTTCCGGTAAGTGGTCATACTCTCCATTGATGATACCCTTAAAACCAGCTATTGTTTCATCTAGTGTAACATATTTTCCAGGACTTCCTGTAAATACTTCTGCAACAAAAAATGGCTGAGACAAAAATCTTTCTACTTTTCTAGCTCTGTCAACTGCAAGTTTATCCTCTTCACCAAGCTCATCCATACCCAAAATAGCGATAATATCTTGTAAATCTTTATATTTTTGGAGTACTGCTTGGACGCCTCTTGCCACATCATAGTGATCGTTTCCTAAGATTTGAGGATCTAGCATACGAGAAGTAGAATCAAGTGGATCAACTGCTGGATAGATACCCTTTTCAGCAATAGCTCTATTTAGAACCGTAGTTGCATCAAGGTGAGCAAAAACAGTGGCAGGTGCAGGATCAGTTAAGTCATCCGCAGGCACATAAACTGCTTGAACAGATGTGATTGATCCAGTTTTTGTTGATGTAATTCTCTCTTGAAGTCTTCCCATCTCACTTGCTAGTGTAGGTTGATAACCAACAGCACTAGGAATTCTTCCTAATAGCGCTGACATTTCAGCTCCACTTTGTGAGAATCTAAAGATATTGTCGATAAACATCAAAACATCTAGTCCCATTTCATCTCTAAAATACTCTGCCATAGTAATACCTGTCAAAGCAATTCTATTTCTTGCTCCCGGAGGCTCACTCATTTGACCGTAGCAGAGGGCAACTTTATCTAGTACATTTGACTCTTTCATTTCATGATAAAGGTCATTTCCCTCTCTTGTTCTTTCACCGACACCGGCAAATACTGAATAACCACTATGTTTAAAAGCAACATTGTGAATCAGTTCCATAATAATTACAGTTTTTCCAACACCGGCACCACCAAAGAGTCCAACTTTTCCACCCTTTGCATATGGAGCAAGAAGATCAACAACCTTGATACCTGTTTCAAAAATTTCACTTTTTGTGCTTTGCTCTTCAAATGGTGGCGGATCTCTGTGAATAGACCATCTTTTGGATGTAGTTACCTCTTCTTTTAGGTCAATTGCATCACCTATAACATTAAACATTCTACCAAGAACTTCTTCTCCTACGGGAACTGTGATCGGACTACCTAGGGCTTTTACGCTGACTCCTCTCGTTAATCCTTCACTCATGTCCATTGCGATAGTTCTTACTCTGTTATCACCTAGGTGAGCAGCTACTTCCAAGATAAGTTTATGCTCGACTCCTTCAACACTGTATCTTACTTCAATAGCCTCATTGATTTTCGGAAGGTAGCCATCAAAATCAACATCTACTACCGGACCCATAATTTGGCTTATTATTCCATTCATATTCATTAGAGTATTCTCCTTTTATTTTTTAAAACAATTTATTTCATGGACTCAACACCACTGATTATCTCTATTAATTCAGTAGTAATTGACTCTTGTCTAGCTTTATTATAAGCTAGTGTTAACTGGTGCACTCTTTCACTCGCATTATTGGTTGCATTTTCCATTGCTTGCATTCTGGCACTGTGTTCAGCAGCAAGTGAATCAATCAATGCATAATACATATTGTACTCAAAGTACTTTTTCATCAAAGAATTGAGTATAGTCTCATCATCTTCCGGCTCTAATTCCATCATTGATTTTGATTTAGTCTCTTTTCCGATAGGTTCTTCAATAGGGACCACATCAACAACTTTTAATTCTTGTGAAATCATATTTTTATAACCATTGTGTACTAAAATAATTTTATCTGTTATGTGATTTTCAAAATCATCAATAGCACTTTTGATAATATCTCCAGCTTTTTCATATGTTGGAGATGAGCTCACACCAATATCACTTGTTAAAAGATCAATTCCTTGAAACTTAAAGAAATCAATTCCTTTTCTTCCGATAGCTCTAAGGCGTACTTTTACTTTTTTCTCTTTATATTTTTTCATAATAGATTGGACTTGTTTGATAGTCTGTATATTAAAACCACCGCACAAGCCTTTATCTGCGGTTACAAAAATAATATCAACTTTTTGTATATTCTCTTTCATATCAAAATAACGACTATCTATACCACCAACTTTATATTGATTTATTTTATGAGCAATTTCAGATAAAACTTCATTTATTTTTTGCGCATAAACTCTAGATTTTTTAGCTGCCATCTCTGCACGCCTGAGCTTTGCAGTAGAGACTAGCTTCATAGCTCTAGTTGTTTTCTTGGTGTTTTCGACACTCTTTATTTTTCTCTTTATCTCTTTAAGGTTTGCCATAGCTTATCCTTATTTAACAACAAAAGTTGCTTTAAACTCACTTAATGCACTATTTAGTAATTCTTCTATATCTTTATCCAATGCTTTTTTGCTTCTTATTTGTTCTAATATCTGAGGATATTTTGCTTCTATAAATGGAAACAGATCTGCTTCAAATTTTGTAACATCTTTGACTTCTATGTCATCAAGAAAACCTTTTGCACCGGCATATATCGCAATAACTTCATTTTCAACAGGTAGTGGAGAGTATGGAGGTTGTTTTAGAGTTTCAACCATTCTTTGACCACGCTCGAGTTGATTTCTACTTGATTCATCTAGATCACTTGCAAATTGGGCAAATGCTTGAAGTTCACGATACTGTGCAAGATCAAGTCTTAGTGTTCCAGCTACTTGTTTTGTAGCTTTTATTTGAGCAGCTCCACCAACACGAGAAACTGAAAGTCCGACATTGATTGCCGGTCTGATTCCAGAGTTAAATAGATCAGTTTCTAAGAAAATTTGACCATCTGTAATAGATATAACATTTGTTGGGATATAGGCAGAAACATCGCCAGCTTGTGTTTCTATAATAGGAAGCGCAGTTAAACTACCGGCTCCTAAATCATCATTTAGTTTTGCAGCTCTCTCAAGCAGTCTTGAATGAAGATAAAATACATCACCCGGATATGCTTCACGGCCCGGAGGACGACGAAGAATCAATGACATCTCACGATAAGCAACAGCATGCTTGCTTAGATCGTCATAAATGATGAGAGCATGTCTTGAATTGTCTCTGAAATATTCACCCATAGTAACACCCGCGTAAGGGGCAAGATATTGAAGTGTAGCAGAATCAGCAGCAGCAGCAGCAACTATGATAGTGTATTCCATAGCTCCATGCTCTTCTAGCTTTTTAACAACTTGAGCGATAGTTGACTGTTTTTGACCAATCGCTACATATATACAGACAACACCTTGACCTCTTTGGTTTATGATGGTGTCGAGTGCAACTGTTGTTTTACCTGTTTGTCTATCACCAATGATAAGCTCTCTTTGACCTCTTCCAATAGGAACAAGAGCATCAATAGCCTTGATTCCTGTTTGAAGTGGCTCATGGACTGATTTTCTTGCCATAATTCCTGGTGCTTTCTCTTCAACAAATCTAGTCTCACTTGCTTCAATAGGACCTTTTCCATCTATTGGATCTCCTAGAGGATTGACAACACGACCTATCACTGCATCACCTACAGGAACACTGAGAAGTTTGCCTAGTCTCTTGACTGAAGTTCCCTCTTTTATATCAGTTCCATTTCCCATGATAACAACACCAACGCTTGACTCTTCAAGGTTTAGAGCTATCGCTCTTTCACCATTTTCAAACTCAACCATTTCACCGGCCATAACATTCTTAAGCCCATAGACATTTGCAACACCGTCAGCTATAGATATAACTTTCCCTGTCTCTTCAACATCTATATTCAGTTCAAAATTTTCAATACGCTCTTTGATTATAGAACTTATCTCATCGGCTTTTATTTTTGCTCCCACAAACTACTCCTTAACTTTCTTTATTTATTAGACTTATCGCAGTATAAGGATATACCATAAATAGACTTTAAAAAGGTGAGATTGTGCAAAACTTTTTTTGAGTCATAGCCAAAGCTATGGTGATAAAAAATTTTGTGCAAGATTGCCTTTTTAAAGTCTACCCTTTGGGCTTTACACATATGCTCATACTCTTCGTTAACACTCCTTGAATTAGCTTTGGCTAGTCCTTCGTCGCGTTGCCTTGATTATGAACAGATGTGTAAAGTTTATGGTATATCCTTATACTGCAATAAGTCTATTATATTGCTTTTAAAATGTACTCAGACATTTGTGCTTTTAATCGCTCAAGCGAAAAGCTTACTTCTAAACCCAAATCATCAATTTTTACTTTTACACCAGGATACTTTGTATCTGATTTTACTAACTTTATAGTAGAATCAAATTTTTTACTAAAGCTCTCTTCTAGAGCCTCTATCTTTTGAGGTGTTATGTCAAAATCACTCATAATAACACCGCTAAATTGGTTATTTTTAAGAGCTTCTTGATATTTTAATTCATTACATATTTCCGGAATTAAATCCAAACGATTATTTTGACTCAATAGTTTTAAAAAATTAACAAACTCTGTGTCACTATTTTCATTTAAAGAGAGTATAAACTCTTCTCTCTTTTTACTGTCCATATCCGGTGATTCTATGATATTTTTGAATTTATCTAATTCACATGCGCAGGATAGCTCAAAAAGAGAGTTATAAACCTCTTCTAGTTTTTTGTCATCAAAACTTTTTAAAAGTGCTTTTACATATCTTCTTGCAATTTGATTACTCATTTATGCAACCTTTTTCATAACTATGTTTAGTAACTCATCTTTTTCAAGCGAGAGTGAATCTTGTGCAAACACATCATCTAAAATTTCAGATATAGCAACTCTTGTCATCTTTCTCTTCTCTATAGAAGTTTGATCTTCAAAACCTCTTTGTAAATTTTCTAGATCTAGTTCTAAATTTTCAAAAATTTTAGTTTTTAAAATTTCAGTCTCATTTTTAGAATCTTCTAAAATCTTTTTAGCCTCATTTTTTGCTTGAGCCACAAGTGCCTTTGCATCAGATTTTTCTTGTGCAGACTCTTTTAGTTTTTCTTGTATAGAGTTTAGTCTATCAGCTATAGAGGATCTTCTAGTAGTGAAAAAATCTTTTATAGGGTTTGCTGCCAAATAGTATAATATAGCAGCAAAAATAAGAAAGTTTATGGTTCTTGGAACTATATCTGTGCCCTCACTAGCTCCATTTTCTCCCGCAGCAAATATGGCAACCGGTAAAATTAAAAATATTAAATATATTAGTTTTTTCATATTGTGCCTTTATATTTGATCAAGTTTTGCTCTAACACTGTCTCTAAATTGAGGCATTTGTTCTTGCAAAGCAGTTTTAAATTCAACTCTTTGAGCTTCCAATTCCTCTAAGAATTGAGAATATTTGCTCTCTAGTTCACTCTTTTTAGCTTCTAATTTTTTTAAAGCTTCATCTTTTGCAACCATTAAAGCAGAATCTTTAATCTCATTTGCTTTAGTTTTGGCCTCCAAAATGATTTTCTCAGCCTCTTTTTTAAAGGTGAGAACCTCATCGCTATTTTTTCCGGCATTATCCAAATCTCTTTTTATGGATTTTTCTCTATTATCCATAAAGCCCAAAAGTGGTTTGTATAATGTTTTATTTAGTAGAACTAACAGAACTAAAAAAACAACAGCAGTTACCAGTAAAAGTGCTGGTACAATATCCAACATATTTTTGCTCCTTTTTTATAAATGATTAAAAA
>JALVAU010000202.1 GCA_027011025.1 Campylobacteraceae bacterium
TATTTTGGCACCTTTTTTAAATTCACGGGTTTTATCTTCACCACTCTTGTTGATTGCTCTTTTTTTGAGGATCTCTACGGGAACTCTTGGTATCGGCAAGCCACCATCTACCTCAGGGCAAACAGGCACTAAGAGATTTGATGATTTTAATTTTTCTATAAAAAAATTTTTTGTTATAAGATTGTTTTTTCCGTTGTATTTGACATTTTTGCCCAAGAGGCAGGAGCTGATGAGTACTTTTTTGCACATATAATTAAGAGGAGTAAAAACTCCTCTTGTTGTAAAAAATTATCTTTTACTAAATTGTGGGCTTCTTCTCGCTTTTCTTCTACCAAATTTCTTTCTCTCTACGATTCTTGAATCTCTTGTGAGTAATCCATAAGGTTTTAGAACAGCTCTAAAATCGCTATCCATACTAGCTAATGCTTTTGAGATACCATGACGCAGGGCATCTGCTTGAGCTGAGTATCCACCGCCAAAAGTTGTAGCTTTTATATCTAGGCTTTCTAGTTGTTTAGTAAGCTCTAGTGGTTGTCTAACTCTTTTCTTGATAGTCTCATGACCACCGAGCCAAGCTTCAAAATCTATACCGTTTACTACTATATTTCCGCTACCTGCTGCTACCCATACTTTTGCAATTGCAGTTTTTCTTTTTCCGGTTGCATATACTTTTGCCATCTTACTTCTCCTCCACTTTGCTTATTTGCGCTGTGTGAGGATGCTCACTGCCAGCATATACTTTTAGTTTTTTTATCATATTTTTAGCAAGGTTTGTTTTTGGCAACATACCTCTAACACCAAGTCTATACAATTTTGCAGGATTATTTTTTAGCAAATCTTCGAGTTTGTCACTCTTAACACCACCAAAATATCCTGTATGTCTATGATACATCTTTGAATCTAGTTTATTGCCACTAAATTCTACTTTTTCTGCATTGATGATGACCACAAAGTCACCACAATCAACATTTGGAGTAAAGTAAGGCTTATGCTTACCTCTTAGAAGTGTTGCAACTTCTGTTAAAACTCTACCGAATTTTCTACCCTCAGCATCTACAACAATCCAATCTCTTTTAACCTCATTAGGTTTTATAGCTCTTGTAGCCTTCATTTTGAAACCTTTATATCTGTTTTTGAAAGGCAAATTGTAGTGGAATTATCATTAAATCTAGCTGAATTTCAGTAAAATATAAGTTTTTAAAGTCAATATGGCACTTTTCCTGTCCAGTTGCGGATTAGGTCTTTTTGTTTTTTTGAGAGTTTTGCATCTTTGTGCATCTTTAGATAATCAGGAAGTGGCATAGCATGATAGACTGATTTGAAGATTTCGCCTAGTTTTTTATCTTTTTCTTTAGCGCTGTAACTCTCCCAAATAGAGAAGTTTAACCATTGTCTTCCTAAATCAATATGCCTTTTTATAAAAAATGATGCAGGAGCAATGCTAGCATACCATGGGATTTTTACTTCATTCGAATGACAGTCATAGCATGATTTTTTGAGTATTTTCATCACCTCTTTAGGGGCTTTTATCTCCAAACTTTTATCACTTTTTGGATTTGTTATCTTTGCAGGTATAAATTGGATTGCCAACAATAAAACTGCTATAAAAATTAAAACACTTTTCATCTCTAAACCTTTACTATCTCATTTTTATCTTTTTTTAAGTAACATAGATAAGCTTCGCACTCTACATCATATATGCTTTGAAGTGCTTTTTTGTACAGACTTATCTGCTTTACATGTAGAGGGTGTAGTCTCTGCGAACTTTTGTAGTCTATAACAACCACTCTGTCTTTAAACTCTGCCAACAAATCCAATTGCTTTCTTTGTGAATTATAAAAAATAGCTTGTTCTTTGGATATTTTAGCACCCTCTAGCAGAGCTCTAAATATCTCATCTTTTACTAATCTTAGCACTCTTTTTTTAATATCTGTTAAATCACTTTCATCCAAAACAGTACCATATCTGTTTTTCATGGCTTCATAGGCATTTTGTACAGAATTTATATCAAACTCTCCTAACATCTCTAGCATATAGTGAAGTGCTAGACCAAAATCTATAGCTCTAAAATCATCAGTTTCATCATTATTTTTTTCTGTTTTGAGGCTTTTTTGGACTCCATAATTTTGCGGAATAATAGTGTGAAATGTCTCTATATTATCAGGTTGTTCTACTTTTTTTATATAGATATCACCTTTTTCTTCTTTTTCTAAATCAAGGTTGTCAAATGCCGAACTCTTCTCTTTGGCAAAAATAAAAAGATTGTTTTCCGCTCTTGTCATAGCTACATACTGGGTATTTATGCGGTCTTCATCCTCTTTTGTCTTCTCTTTCTCTTTTGCTTTTTTATATTCATCATCAAAAAATTCTCTACTTTTTACCTTTAGAAAAAGATTTTTGAGTCTTATATCATCATACTCAAATATAAAGGTTCCACTGCCACTCCTTGCTCTTTTTAGCC
>JALVAU010000203.1 GCA_027011025.1 Campylobacteraceae bacterium
CTCTAAAACTTAGAGCTATTTAAGAACCTCAACCACCGCTTGTCGTAGAGCATGCACTTGCTCCGCCATTCACACCGATAGTTGGTTGAATCGCTTCATTATCGACTCCGCCCTCTTCGTTCACTTCTACTATATAATCCCAAAGCTTACTAGCAGCTTCTTGATATCTCTTTGCGCTTTGGCTTTGAGGCTGGTTAAATGTCACAGGTTTTCCTGCATCTCCACCCTCTCTGATAGCCGGTTCAATTGGAATTTCACCTAAAATCTGAGTGTCAAATTTTCTAGCCAATGGTTCAGTTGTTCCTTTGCCAAATATATCATACTCTTTGCCTGTTTCCGGGCAGATAAAGCCACTCATATTTTCAACAATTCCAGCGATTGGAATATGAAGTTTCTTAAACATATCCAAACTTCTCTCAGTATCATCTAGTGCTACGATTTGTGGAGTTGTTACACACACACCGGCAGTCACAGGTACACTTTGAGCTAAAGTCAGTTGAGCATCACCGGTTCCCGGTGGCATATCGATAAACAGTACATCTAAATCACTCCAAAGTATATCTCTTAAGAGTTGCTCTATAGCTTTCATGATCATAGCACCTCTCCAGATAAGAGACTGACCCTCCTCCATAAGACTTCCCATACTCATCATCTCAACACCGTCAACCAACATAGGTTTAACTTTATTTCCAACAACTTCTGGATTTTTACCGACTGTTCCCATCATCCTAGGTACATTTGGACCATATATATCTGAATCTAGGATACCTACTTTTTTACCTTGACTTGCAAGTGCAATAGCTAAGTTTACAGTTGTAGTTGTCTTACCGACTCCACCTTTTCCACTACTTACCATCACAAAGTTCTTGATTTGCGGGGCTATATTTTTACCACTTTGAGAGTTACTCTTTTGAGCTGGTGCTTTTGGCTGTTTTACTGCCACATCCACTCTCTTGGCTCCTATTTCACTTAGCTTTGCAGTAACATCGGCTTTTAACTGATCTGCTACCTCTTGGCTTGATGAAACGATGTCAAGTTCTACATATACATTGTCGTCTTTTACATCTATAACTTTTACAAAACCAAAAGAGACGATATCCTTTTCAAATCCGGGATATACTACCTCTTTTAGTTTTTCATTTACACTATTTTTATCTAACATAAAAATAAACTCCTTTATAATCTGATGACCGGAATTTATCACAAAAAAGATAAAAAAAAGCTTTGGTAGTGTATAATATTGTAACACTTTGATTAAAAAAGGACAAAAATTGCCTGATTTGTCTCTTATTATGTTAGGAGCCGGAAATTCAACTAGATTTAAGCACTCTGTTAAAAAGCAGTGGCTCAGATTTGGAGATACTCCGCTTTGGTTATATTCACTCAAAAATATAGCTAAAAAATTAAAATTTAGTAAAATTATCGTTACTTGCTCACCAAAAGAGCTGGAGTATATGAAGAGATATGATGACTCTTTTGTCTTTGTGCAAGGTGGCGATAGCAGACAAAACTCTCTTAAAAATGCACTCATACATGTAGAGACACCCTATGTTATGGTCAGTGACATAGCTAGAGTCTGTATAGATGACGATATGCTCACAAGAATAACCAAAAAGATGTATGAAAGCGATATAGTAGTACCGTATCTAAATGCAAGTGATACAGTTGTGTATGGTGATTTGACGATAGATAGAGAAAAGATTAAACTCATACAGACACCTCAACTCTCAAAGACCTCTATTTTAAAAGAGGCACTAGATACAGATATAAGCTATACTGATGAGAGTAGTGCCATAAAAGCAAAAGGTGGAAAAGTAACATATGTCTTAGGAGACAAAAAAGCAAAAAAATTGACTTTTCTTGAAGATTTGGATGATATCAGTTGTAAAAAAGCACCATCAAGCGATATATTTGTCGGTAATGGCTTTGATGTACATCAATTTCAAGACAATAAAACTATGATGTTAGGTGGTGTCAAAATCCAAGAAAGTCCCGGTTTTAAGGCTCATTCTGATGGTGATGTAGCTATCCATGCTCTTATCGACTCTCTTTTGGGTGCTATTGGGGCAGGCGATATCGGTGAACTTTTTCCTGATGACGATATGAGATATAAAGACATAGACTCTAAGAAGTTATTGGAAGATGTGTATCAGTTTGTAACAAGTGTTGGATTTGAGATTGTAAATTGTGACATAACTATAATGGCACAAACTCCAAAACTGCACAGTTTTAAGAGTAAAATCTCACAAACTTTGGCAAAAATTCTACACATAAGACCTATTTTCATCAATATAAAGGCAACTACAACAGAAAAACTGGGATTTATAGGAAGATGCGAAGGAGTAGCAGTGAGTGTAACCTCGACTCTAAAATATTTTGACTGGACACAAAAATGAAGATTTTAATAGTAGAAAATGAAATTTATTTGGCTCAAAGCATAGCTTCAAAACTGACGGAAATAGGATATAAATGTGACATAGCAACAACTGTCCAAGATGCCCTTAGGGATGAAAAGTATGATTCTATTTTACTCTCAACAAATATATCTGGGCAAAACTTTTACCCTGTCATAGACAAACACAAATCTTCAATAATCATACTGATGATCTCTTATATCAGCAATGATACCGTTTCAAACCCTATAAAAGCAGGAGCAAGTGATTATATACAAAAGCCGTTTATGATTGAAGAATTGGTAAGGAAACTGAAGCATTTGAATGATTTTGATATAATCAAAAGAGATAACAATACTTACAAGAGGTATTTAAAACATATATTTGAAAGTACCAATATTCCTAAATTTAACTCTAAAATAAAATTTCCAGCCATCATCAAAACAAATTCACAAAAAGTTGCAGATGCTCTTGTGTTTGATTATTGTGAAAAAATAAAAAAATCATTTACTTTTATATCTTTAACCAGCTCAAACACAATGGAACAGATACGCAAAACGGAAGATGAAGAGATCATATACCTAACAGAGTTACAAAAGCTTAAAAAGAGTGAAAAAACTAAGCTCTTTAGCCTCATTGAAAATAAATTTGCATTTATATCTACAACAGATTTGACAGAGAGTGCACCATTTTTTTATATAGAGGTAAATGATAGCAATAAAATACTAAATCACGGAGAAATTTTATCCATAGATGATTATGTAAAACATACTATTATTAATTTTCAAAATAAATTTCCAGATACAGAACTATCTAAAAAATTGGGAATATCACGAAAAAGTCTTTGGGAAAAAAGGAAGAAATATGGGCTCAACAAGAAAAAATAGACAAATAGTCATAGATTCACAAGCTCTTGCAACTTTGTCATTTGCACAAGAGGGCATATTTAAACCAGTAGATAAACTCATGAATGAAGAAGAGGCTATTGAAGTTGATAATAGCAGATGCTACAAGGGAAAGCCATTTCCTTTTCCTTTTATACTAGCTCCATCAGGTAGAAAAAACGAAGAGACTATAAGCAGTATAAAAAAAGGTGAAACTATTGATATAGTTGTAGGCGGAATAAAAAGAGGAGAGATAGAGGCGGAGGGGTTTTTCAAAATAGATAGAAGAAAGCGAATCGAGCAGATATTTGGCAACTATGACACGCAAAATATAGCAACAAAAGATTTTCTAAAAAGACTAGGTCAATACTCCATATATGGAAAATATCATGTTGATTATGATGGTATAAAAAATGTCAAAAAAGAGATAAAAAATGCTATAAAATCAAGTGGCGCAAAGAGTGTGGCTGCTATCATGATGGATGCAAGACCATTTCACAGAGCACACGAGAGACTTTTAAGAATTACACTTGAAAGAAGTGATTTGGTAGTCGTTTTTCTCTCTAAACACCACAGAATAACAAATAAAATAACCTATGATGTAAAACATGAAATTCTAAAATATGCCATAGACAACTATTTGCCTAAAAACAGAGTTTTAGTAGTTCCGTTTGAGAGCACATATCTATTTGCCGGATTTAATGATGCCATCCTAGACTGTATCTGTGCAAATAATTTTGGATGTAATAAATTTATAATTGGCAACAACCATACCGGTATAGGGCTATATTATGACCAAAATAAAATAAAATCCATACTCAGCAAATATGAATCTCTTGATATAGATATTGAGGTGATTTCAAGATTTGTCTATTGCCAAGATTGTAGAACTCTTGTAAATAGCAGTACTTGCCCTCACGGACCACACAGGCATATAAAATACAACTCTAAAGCTCTTAGAAGATTTTTTAGAGTCGGGATACTACCTCCGGCTGTACTAATGAGAACCGATATCTCTTCAAAATTTTTAAGCGCATGTATGCCAAATCGCTTTGAAAATATAAATGCACTTTATGATGATATTTTTCCCAACAATGGCTTATTAGAGAACCATAGCGAAGAGGAGTTTTATCTAAATCTTATGAAGCTTCACCAAACAACATCACTCACATAAGGATTCTGTTTTGCAAAAACTTTTTTTGACTTTTTTTTACAGTGGATTGTCTCCATACGCACCCGGAACTGCCGGAAGCATACTAGCAGGGATTGTCGGTTTTATAATTTTACAATATTTTCACACAGACACACTGTTTTTACTAACAATCCTAATAACCCTAATAGCCATCAAGGAGATAAACAAGTACGAAGCAAAAACTCACTCTCATGATGACAAAAGTATAGTCATAGATGAAGTGGTTGGACTTTGGCTGGCTTTTATTTTGAGCTCAAACACTCTAACTCAAATGTTACTAAGTTTCATATATTTTAGAATTTTTGACATATGGAAACCATCTTTGATAGGAAAAATAGACAAAGATATAAAAGGTGGTCTTGGAGTGATGGGGGATGATATACTAGCAGGAATACTAGCTGGTATATGCAGTGCTGCCTCTTGGCAATTTATAGGATATTTATCATGACAAAACTTATAGATACAATACTTGACTTTGCTATCATAGTAGGGATTAGTCTTATAATTTTTTATGGGCTATCATACTTTGGAGCACCTTTGTGGTTTAGCTTGATTTGCGTTGCACTCTGGGGTGGATATACCGGCTATAAACCAAAAATAGTAAGAAAATATTTTAAATTTCTATATAAAGACGATAAACAGTAATGCATATAGACAGCAGTCTGTGGTTTGATAAAGACAAAAAAGGATTTTTAGGAAAGGGTCGTATAGAAATCCTTAAAAATATAGACAGATACGGCTCTCTCTCAAAGGCTGCAAAAGCTATGAATATGAGCTATAAAGCCGCGTGGGATTCACTAAATGAGATGAAAAATCTCTCTAACGAAGAGCTGATAGTCTCTAGTACCGGGGGTAAGAAAGGTGGCGGAAGCAGACTAACAAAAAGAGCAAAAGAGTACATAAAAATGTATGATTTACTTTATGCCTCTGAGCGAGAGTTTCTAAAAACTATAGAGTCCCATATAGATAATTTTTCTACTCTACAAGCTTTTTTGCATAGAAGTTCACTAAGAACAAGTGCTAGAAATCAACTCTTTGGAAAAGTAAAGAGAGTAGAAAAAGGTGCTATAAACTCTAAAATATCTATTCTAATCGACAACTCTTTACAAATATACTCAAGCATCACAAATAAAAGCGTAAAAGATCTTGGAATCAAAGAAAACAAAAGTGTATATGTACTGATAAAAGCACCCTGGGTAAATATATCCAAAGAGAAAAAAGATGGTGAAAATAAGATCTTATGCACAATCAAAAAGATAAAGACTGAGGGCAGTCTAGTCGAGCTAACGCTACAAATAAACCCTGTTATCTCTATCATTTCTGTCATGCAGGCTGAAAAATTTCATGCTCTACATGTAGCCGAAAATGACCACATAACAGCATCATTTCAACCAAGCGATACTATTATAGGAGTCTAATATTCTAGTGTTTGCCTCCATCTTTGAACTGTCCTGTCAAAAATATCAAGAGATAAATTATACTCTTTAACTTTTTTTCTACCATTTTTTAGACTTTTTTCACTCATGACCTCTTTTATATTGATACAAGTTTGCACAACATCAAGGGCCTCTGAGAGATGTTTATATTTTTCCGGTGCAAAAGATGGATTATCTAGATATAGCATGCTGTCAACAAATAGATCATTAAAATTCCAATGATCAAATAGCAGAGTATTTACCTTGGATGAACTTATCCCCACAAAATCCTCTTCTACTTTTGCTATGATATCCCCTTCTTTAATACTTTGGCTAAACTTTTGAGTATCTGAATTTTCTATAATCTCCTTGGCTATAATTATCTTTCCAACCTCTAAAAGAAAAGATATAGGTATCAAGCTCTTTGCAACTTCCATATCAACCCTCATATACCACTGAAACATAAATGAGCTTTGAAAAACACTTATCTCTTTAAACTTCTTACCGTTTATGCCATATGGTTCCATATTGAATTTAAATGTATTATCAACAAATGACGAAAGAGCAAAACCTCTTATTGTTGTTGGACCAAAGAGAATGACTGCTTGAAAAATAGAGACGATATTTTTACTAAAACCATAAAATGGAGCATTTACCTTGGCTAGTATATTTGCTGTCAATACAGGATCAGACTCTATAATTTTCACCAGATCTTGCGCTTCTGGTTGACCTTGTGTGTATAACTCTTCAATTTTCATTAATGATTCTGATAGAGCAGGAAGGGATCTTACTCGCTTTACCATGGACTCGAAACTCATAAAAACCCCTAGTTCATATCTTTTGTTTTTTGATAAGATGCCCTCATCGCTTTAATAAAACTATCTCTCACTCTTCCCTCTTCAAGTTTTGCGATACCTGCTATGGTAGTGCCGTTTGGAGAAGTTACTTTATCTTTTAGAAGTGCCGGATGCTCATCTTGCAATACTACTCCTACGCCTTCAAAAAGAGCTGCTATATACTCATACGATATATCTCTTTTAAGCCCTAAATTTACAGCACCATCACTTAATGCTTCAGCAACAAGAGCTATCCAAGCAGGAGCAGAACCAGCCAAACCTGTTGCGATATCTAGCTCATTTTCGCTATCTAGCCAAAAACATTTACCAAAAGAGCCCAAGATTTTCATCGCTTCATCTTTTAGTTCGACATCACCGCAGAGCGAAGTAGCTGATTTTTGTACAAGTGCTGCCATATTTGGCATAGCTCTTACATAAAATTTTGCATCTACTTTAGCTTTTAGTTTCTCTAATTTTACACCTGCCAATATAGATATAAGCCCTCTAGCTCTACCCTCTACATGTAGAGCATCAAAAGATTGTGGTTTTATAGCTAAGATAACTATATAACCCTCGAGTGATGGAATTTGGGACATAATCTTTAGATTTGGATAGATAGTCTTTAGCTCTTCCACTCTTTTTGGATAAGCCTCAACAACACTTATGTCGTAAGATTGCAAACCTTGAAGCATAGCTCCACCCATATTTCCCGCACCTATCAATAAGAGTTTCATTTTATTCCTTAATTAAATACTTTTTTCAACAATGATGTAGTTCTTGCGATTGGATTTTCTCTGATATTCGCCTCTTCCTTGGCAATCATTTTAAACAAGCCGTCTATGGCTTTATCAGTTACATACTTATTAAGATTTTCGTCTTTGTCGCTTGGCAAATATGAATCTGCACCAAAGTTTTTTGCTATAGACATCAAGCCACTGTTATCTATATATTTTTTGCCATATTTTTTATAATATTCGTTAAATACATCATAATACTTTACCACGCTATTTTCTTGCATAGTTTTATCAACAATCGGGGATATCATCTTTTCAAGAGAATCAGAAGTATGTCTTTTGAAGTACTGTGTTGCAGCGTCTTTTTTACCTGCCAATATCTTTTTAGCATCACTTAAAGAGATCTTGTCTATCGCATCCATAAAAATATTTACGGTTTTTGGTGCAGCTTTTGAAGCAGCACTGTTCATAGAGTTTATCAAGTCATCTGCTATCTTGTCTCCCCCTAATTTTCTTACAATTTTCTCAGCCTTTGCAAGATTTTGAGGTAGAGGAATCTTAACAAATGAATTATTTAGATAGCCATTATTTTTCCCCAAACTTGAAGCTGCATATTTTACACCTTTTTTCAATGCCTCTTTCAAACCACTTGCCACAGTGGAATTATCCAAACCGCCTACTCTGTTCTCACTGCTGCTTGCGCCTGAACTAACAATGCTTTTAGCAAAACTTCCTAAATCAAAAGCATATGTCAAACTAACTGCAACAAATAGCACTACAACTACTTTTTTCACATCAACCCTTTTTATTCCAATCTCAGTTAAGAATGGTATTTTAGCGAACGCTATTGTACCATCTTCTTACTAATTTTATGATTAGCTACCTAGCGTAAACAACCTGCCATATACCCACTAGAAAATGACCATTGAAGATTGTATCCACCGCAAGGACCATCTAAATCAACAACCTCTCCACAAAAATATAGACCTTTGACAAGCCTGCTCTGCATAGTTTTTGGGTCTATCTCTTTTAAATTTACTCCACCTTTTGTTATCATGGCTTTATCAAAACCATCATGACCTATGACATTTAACGGAGTCCAAGCTAAAAGTTTTATGAGTTTTTCTTTTTTAAATCCAGGAATTTTAGAGTATGGTAAAGTATGATC
>JALVAU010000204.1 GCA_027011025.1 Campylobacteraceae bacterium
GTACTCCAAAGAGATTAAAAAACGCATAGATGAGGGAAAACCCTACCCAGATTTTTTCACCCTTGATGGTGGTGATGGTGGAAGTGCCACAGCCCCTAGAGAGATGATGAGTCGTGTGGGAATGTCCATCCAAAACTCACTCGATATCGTGGTCAAAGAGCTTGAATCCGAAGGAATCCGAGACAAAATAAAACTAATCGCCAGTGAAAAGGTACTCACCCCTGATGATGCTGTCGAACTTTTTGCCTATGGGGCAGACTTCATCAATATAGCCAGAGGGTTCATGATAAGTGCAGGGTGTATTCGAGCCAGACACTGTTCAGGAGCAGGAGGACATGAGTGTCCTGTAGGACTCGCCACGATGGATAAAGAGAAGCGTTCCCGATTTTTAGTAGCAAAAAAAGCAAAAACAGTTGCCAACTATCATGACGCATTGGTCACAGGCATACGCTCCCTACTTGCTATTATGGGAAAACGGGATATTAAGGAGTTGACGCGAGAGGATTTGATATAGGGGGAGGGGAGGTTAAATTTCGTTTATCAATCCATAAGTTATATTATTAAAAATTTAGAAAAAATGAAATAATCATATTTTTTGATATAATATTTCATTTTTTAGATATAATTATGAAATAATTTTTGAATTATTTCATATAAAAAGGTAAAGTGATGGCAAAGCGTGATAAATCAAGAGAATATACACTAAGTACAATAAAAAAACTTTTTGCATTATCTAAAAACGAATGCTATCAGCCCAATTGCCAAGTTAAACTTATTTCAGATGAAGAGACTATTTTAGCAAAGATTGCTCATATTGAAGGAGCAAGTAAAAATGGTCCAAGATATAATCTTAATATGACTGATGATGAACGAAGAGATTTTGACAATCTTATTCTACTCTGTGATGAACATCATATTCAAATAGACAGTCATCCTGATGAGTTTCCTACAAAGCTTTTAAAAGAGTGGAAAACGTTACATGAGGGGACAGAGGGTGATGCACTTTTTAAACATACGCTAAAAGAAAAATATCTAAACAATTTCAATACTATTTCCCTGCTAACCACAAACACCCCTAAACCAATAGATGAAATCTTCATTAACCTAGCTATTATAAAAGAGCAAAAAGAAGAAAAAAACAAAGAAAATCTCATAAATAGAGAAGCCTTTTTAAGTTCTTACGAAGAGATACAAAAACCCAAAGAACCCATAGAGATAAAAGAGCTTATCAACACAGCAAATAAATCTCTCATCTATGGAAAAGCAGGGATAGGTAAAACCACACTCTGTAAATATATTGCTTATAAGTGGGCAAACGAAGAGCTTTATAGTGAGTTTGAATATGTGGTTTACATTCCTCTAAGAGAGTGGAAAAACAACGGAATTAAAGGGGCTATAAAAGATTATTACTATAGTCGTGACAGTCAAGAGTTGACCTTCGATATAAAAGCTCAAAAGATACTATTTTTATTTGATGGGTATGATGAGTTAAATGGAGATAAAAAGAAAGCTCTTATAAAAGAGATAGAACATTATGCTTTAACTCACTACACCATAACCAGTCGTCCTTATGGATATCAAAAAAGTGACTTTAGAGTTGATGAGCAGTTTGAAACTATTGGTTTTACAGATGAAAATGTAGAAAAGTATATAGAGGCTTTTTTTAAAGATAATAGTGAAAAATCAAAGGGCTTAAAAGAGTTTTTACAGACCAATATTAGTATTAAACAGATTGCTTATATTCCTTTGATGTTGGAGATGATGTGTTCTTTGTGGGAAGAAGAGGAGTTTGGTGACTCTTTAACTATGACGGAGCTTTATTCTCAATCTATTGAAAATATCTTTTTTGAATATACAGAAAAAAATGGAACAGCTTATATTCAAGATAAAGAAGAAGAGATATTTAACTATTTAGGAAAAATAGCTTTTGAAGGGTTAAAACAGCAGACTATTGTTTTAGATAAGAGTATTATAAAAGAGAAACGAACTTTTTTTAGTGACTATGTATTAAAAACAGGTTTTTTAAATGATGGTAAAGCAGAAAAAAATAATCCTTTGCTCAATAGCTATCAATTTCCTCACTTAACTTTTCAAGAGTATTTTTCTGCTTTATATGTAGCTTCTCTTTCCAAAGAAGTACAGAGTGAGATTATACGAGATTGGAAGTTTTATCCTCATATGCAGATGTTTTTTACTTTTTTGGGTGGGTTGATTGAGGATAAGGAGTTTTTGCTTGGGGAGATTGAGAGTGAGCCGAGGGATTTGGCTGATGTATATAATCTTTTTCTAATAACAAGTACTATTAGGAGTATAAAAAAAGATGAACTTAATAAGCAGAGAGTGCAAAATATTAAAAATATAATTATTCGATTCTCATTATATTTGAAAGATGATGAAAACTCTGAAGATAATGTAAATTTTAAAATAATGGAAGCATTGTATACACT
>JALVAU010000205.1 GCA_027011025.1 Campylobacteraceae bacterium
ATAAATATATTTATTTACCCAATTTTCAGTTAATATTCTAATTTTCTGTGAATTACTATTGTAATTATCAGCAATTGTAGAATAGAGATTTAAACTCATTATGCTACTTTTAGTATTTTTCTAAAATGTAAGATTATTTCTAAATTTGAGATTAATTCAGCAGGACTGTTTTTAACCACATTGTATGCATTTATAAGTTCGGAGTTTATATCTGAGAGGTATATCTTTTTATCTTCGAGATAACCAAGTGAGTAGAGTTCAAAAAATACTGCTCCTCCTCCTAGAAATGGTTCATGATAGTTTTTAAACTCTTTTGGAAATAGTGGTAGCAACTGTTTTAACAACCCTCTCTTTCCAGCAGCCCACTTTATGAACGGTTGATATTTTTTAGTAAAAAGTCTGTTTTTTCTAGCACTCATTGCATATCCCTTTTGATTGTTTTAGATTATACTATAAACATTCATAAGAGTAATTTAAGGGCTAAAGTAAATCTGTAAACAAAACTCTACACTCCATAGCTCCGTGAGCTCCTATGACTAGGGCTTGCTCTATGTCCGCTGTTTTTGAGGGGCCGCTTATAAAAGTTCCAAATCCGCCTTTTGAAAAATCTATCTTTTTGTAAGCTTCGTGCATGGAATCCACTATGTTGTTTTTTGGAACTATGATTAAAAGCTTTCTTGCTATGAAGTAAATAGCTCTGTTTTGGTTGTCATCCTCTTTGACCCATACTGCTCCGTTTTCTGCTACTGCAAATTCGCCTTTTATGATTGCTAAATCAACATCTTTTAAAGAGTGAGGATCATCTATGTCGTTTGTTTTGGTGCGTTTTAGTGATATATCCATATTTGTAGCGATTTCTCCTAAGTTACCATAATTTTCTTGGATGAAATCTTCTATGCTATTACCTGTTTCTAGCCAACTTGCAACTCCTCCGACAGATTGTAGCATATCTTTAAATTTTAAATTTTTATCTTCATAGTTTGCATGTTTCATCTCAAGAGATGGCAGAGGCACACTTGGTACATTTGCCTTTTTTATATTTTCAAGTATGATTCTTTTGGATTTCATTTTTTCCTCGCTTTGTACAACTCTTTAAAACTGTTTTTTGGAAATTTTGGCAATTCTCTGTTTTTGCCCCAGACATTAAATTTTGAATAAACTATCCATCTTGGCAATAACGGTACCAGTTTCCTTGCCATTTTTCCACTTAAATCCATCAAAAATGGGTATCGCATCACAAAAGTTGCTATTTTTAGGGCCCTGTGTTTGGTTTTGTCCAGTAGACCGGCACTCACTACATCTTGTCTGTGCAGATAGAGTTGTTCGTGCAGATCAACTTTGACAGGGCAGATGTTCGTGCAACTTGCACAAAGACTACATGCAAAGGGGAGGGTGTAATTCTTTTTTATATCATGGCTTGCACCAAGAGTTGATCCAATAGGTCCGGGGATTATGTATCCATAGCTATATCCGCCACTTCGTCTATATATCGGACAGGTGTTTATGCAAGCACCACACCTGATGCACTGTAAAGATTTGATATATTTTTCATTTGCGAGTATCTCACTTCGGCCGTTGTCAACTATAACTATATGCATCTCTCCGTCTCTTTGAGGTGCGTGATAGTGCGAAGTGTATGTAGTGATGGGTTGACCCGTGGCACTTCTTGCTAAAAGTCTTGTAAATATAGCCAAGTCCTCAAGTCGGGGTATAATTTTCTCTATGCCCATACAAGCGATATGAAGCTTTGGCAGACTAGCTCCCAAATCAGCATTTCCTTCATTGGTGCAAACTACTACTCCACCTGTTTCACTGATAGCGAAATTTACTCCAGTCAAACTAGCATCACTTGCTAAGAATTTCTCCCTTAAGTGCTCTCTAGCGGCATGAGTAAGATATGTAGGGTCGCTGTTGCCTTTTTGAGTGTGCAAAAACTCTTCAAATGTTACCCCTACATCCTCTTTTTTGAGGTGGATTGCCGGTAAGACTATATGAGAAGGAGGCTCTTTTCTTAGTTGAACTATTCTCTCTCCCAAGTCAGTATCTACTACTTCTATGCCGTTTTTTTCTAAGAATGGATTTAGATGACACTCTTCTGTGAGCATGGATTTGCTTTTTACTAGCTTTTTGGCACCTCTTTTTTCTAAAATATCCAAGACTATTTTGTTGTGTTCATCGCCATCTTTTGCCCAGTGGACTTCTATGCCGTTTGCTTTTGCATTTTTTTCAAACTCTTGGAGGTAAAAATCAAGCTTTGAGAGAGTGTGAGTTTTGATCTCATCTGCTTTTGCTCTTAACTCTTCCCATTCATCGAGTGAGTGAGCCTGTATATCTCTCTTTTCTCGCACAAACCAAAGGGCTTTGTCGTGCCATTTCATCCGTTTTAGATCTGAGGCAAATTTTTCTGCTTTTTGTGGGTGTCCAATGCTCATTTTAGTCCCCTTG
>JALVAU010000206.1 GCA_027011025.1 Campylobacteraceae bacterium
CCTACCTTTAGGTAGTAATTTAAGATTTATTTAATTTTTTTAAATTATAATAGAAACAAATATTTAACTATAAAAAGGGTTTGTATGCAGCTAAACAATACTTCTCAATACGCTATAAGAATTTTAAGCTACATAGCTCGAAAACAAGATGAGCGTTTACTGAGTGCCAATGAGCTTTCAAAAACACTAGATATTCCATATAAATTTCTTACTAAGATTATGACCAAACTAGTCAAGGCTAAGTTTGTCGAGTCTGTAAGAGGCAGAGATGGTGGCTTTAGATTGAAAGATGATGCCCAAAAAATTAGTGTTGATGATGTACTTAAGCTTTTTAATGATTCTATCAAGGATGAACAGTGTCTCTTAGGTATAGGAGCTTGTGATACCCAATGCAAGTGTGCTATGCACGATCAATGGATGAAGCCAAAACTTTTGATACAAAAACTCTTCAGAAAATCAAGCATAAAAGATATATCTAAAAAAGGCTCTAAAATTTAATCTTTACCTGATATAATCTTGCCTCTGTATCCTGCATCTTTTATAGCATTTAGTAATGCTTTTTTATCTACCTTTTTATCTATAATCACAGTAGCTTTTTTAGTATTTAATCTCACTTTTACTTTTGTCACACCATCTATCTTTTTTAGGCTCTTTTTTACAGCCATAGTGCAGAGCGGGCAAGTCATACCCTCTACATGTATCACCACAACTTTGGCAAAAGAGAGTGAAAACAGTGCTAAAATCAAGAAAATATATCTCATAATTTACTCCAATAGATAGCCTACCCAATACGGATAAGTGATAAAAATAACGACAAAAATCGTCCCAATAATCAAAAGAGACTTATAGTTTTTTGAAAGCCAAGTTTCGCATACAAGCTTATCTTTTCTGTGCATAAGATAATCATACCAAAGATAAACCATAAGCACAAGTGAAAAAAGTGCAAAATAAGCTGTATATGGCGCAAAAATTTGCAAAAAAGAGAGCGAGCTCATGCTCACCCCAAAAACCAAAAATAGAAATGGAGCTAAACAACAGGTGCTTGCAAGCAAAGCAGAGACGAGTGAGCCTATGATGAGAGCAACAAATGATTTGTCACTCTTTTTTTGCTCAAGCCCACACTCATAACCTTTTACCAAGGTGATGGTTGTGACACCATCAACTTTTGGCTTTACCTCAAAGTAGATACCCTGTTTTTTGGCATATCTTTTGACATTTTCTATGGATGAATAAGAGTTTAACTCTACATCTAAAAAATCATCGTTCTCTAAAGCTTCAAATGTCTCTTTTGTTTTGATGACGGGCTTTGGACAGTCTAAATCTTTGCAATCTAATTTCATTTAACTTCTTGCGAAGTAATTTTGTATGAAAAAGCTCTTGGAGAGTAATAGTTTAGCACATCTCCATCAACTTCGCCATAAGGATAACCTAGCATATTTAGAGGAAATTGTTCTGGTTTTGGAAAGAGCACAAAGTCTCTAGCATGGTTAAACCCTACCCAGTTCATTTCCCAAGAGTGTATATATCTCGCTCTTAGTTTTTTGACTTTTTTATCATCATATTTTAGTTTTTCTACCAACTCTAACTTTGTGATGTCAGCCGGGTCACTTGGTATCCAGCCGATTCCTGCGATGTAATATTCGGCTCTACAATGTTGCCAAGTAGAGATATTTGCAAAGCCATTTTTATCTGCTTTTCCCAAAGCCTTTGAAAAGTGTGAGAGTCCTAGTCTTATACCAAATACTTCACGACTCGGTATCCCTGCTGCTCTTAAGATTGCTACGAAAAGTGAGCTTATATCTGTACATTTTCCACCAAAATATCCACTCTCAACCATTTTCCCGGCATTGCCTACACCACATCCTATGACTTTAGGATCCCTAAAAGTAGTCTCAGTAACCCAGTCATAAATAGCTTGTACCTTTTGAAATGTATCATCTATATTTTTTGTGAGTTTAAGGGCTATCTCTTTTATCTTTCCATCTGTTGGTATATGTTCAGTCGGTTCTAAATAAAACTTTATATTTTGAGGCAATGGAAGCTTTTGTTTACTGGCTTTTTTGATGAGTTTTAAGCTCACTTCTCTTGGAGTTGTCTCTATCTCCATCTCTACATGTAGAGTTTTTTTCTTATCGCTTTTGTTCCAACTAGCATATAAAACCCTTGCATCATAAGGGTTGTTTGAGTTGATATTGTAATCATCATAATTTCCGCTAAACTTTAAAAATCTTACCTTTTGGTAGTCGCTGTTAAATGGAAGCGGATTCCAAAGTTTTGCTTCAAAACTCTTTTCATCATACTTTAAATCAAAGTCATAAATCACTTTGAATTTTCTGCTTATTTCTCCTGCAAATAACTCACTAGGCACTATAGTCATAGCTCCTATTGTCAAAGCAGAACCCACTAAAAATTCCCTTCTTTTCATAGTTATATCCTTGTAAAT
>JALVAU010000207.1 GCA_027011025.1 Campylobacteraceae bacterium
ATTCAAGGACCAAATTTAAATATGCTAGGACATAGAGAGCAAAATATCTATGGACCTATGAAGTTAGAACAAATCCATGAGCAGATGGAAGCGGTTGCTAAGGAAAATAAGGTAGAGATGGAGTTTTTTCAATCAAACTTAGAGGGTGAAATAGTAGATAAGATTCAAGAGTGTTTAGGTGATGCAGATGGTATTATCATTAATCCTGCTGCTTATTCACATACATCTATCGCCATTAGAGATGCTATAAGTGCAGTTGCATTGCCAACAGTAGAGGTACATATCAGCAATATTTATAGAAGAGAAGATTTTAGAGCAAAAAGCATGACTGCCGGTGTCAGTACAGGTATTATAAGTGGCTTTGGACCATTTGGTTATCATTTGGCTACTATTTCACTATTGCAGATTTTAGGCGAGATGGAAGCTATGAAACAAGCCGAAGCACAACAAGCAAAAACTCAAAGTAATTGATGAACTATATACTAAAAGATGAGAATGCCGTATACCATGAGTGCGGCTTCTCTTGTGATAATGAACTCTTTCTTAAGCTTGGGAGTGAAGCATTTTTTTTAACAGATTCAAGATATTTTGAAGAAGCTAGGGAGTATATCACAGAGGCTAGGGTCGTTTTGATGGATAGAAGAGATCCATTTAGAGTGGCAAGAGAGTTGATACGAAAATCACACATAAAATCACTAACCTACAATCCTTTAGAGTGGAGTGTAGATGATTTTGAAAAATTAAGCTCAAAGCTCTCTATAAATCTCAAAAAAAGTATCAATTTTTCGCAAAAAAAGAGAATAATCAAGAGTGAAATAGAGTTAGATATACTAAGAAAAGCCTCTTTACTTGGCGCAAGAGCATTTGAGAGTTTTGCTAATTTTGTAGCAAAAAACGGCATAGGACTAAGCGAAAAGAGACTCTTTAATAAGGCAGAAAATATCTTTAAAGATCACGGAGAGTTAGAGCTTAGTTTTGCTCCTATAGTTGCTTTGGATGAAAATGCAGCAAAACCACATGCCCTGCCAACAGATAAAATTCTAAAAGATGATATGCTGCTTTTGTTAGATGCAGGTGTAAAATACAAGAGGTACTGTTCAGACAGGACTAGAGTGGCAGAAGCGAACAGTAACATGAAATTTAAAAAAAATGCAAGATTTAAAGATAAGAAAAAGCAGAAGATATATGATATCGTTCTTAAGGCTCAAGAAGCATCTATAAAAAAAGCTAGAGCAGGTGTGAGTGCTAGTGAAATTGACAAGGCAGGGCGGGATATAATAGAAAATGCCGGATATGGAAAATATTTCATACACTCTACAGGGCATGGAGTTGGGCTTGATATCCATGAATTGCCTATCATCGGTGCTAGAAGCAAAGATATGATAGAAGAAAATATGGTCTTTACGATAGAGCCGGGTATCTATCTTCCGGGTGAATTTGGAATCAGGATTGAGGATACAGTTATAGCAAAGGCTAACGGTGTTGAGGTGATTGGTTGAAAGAGGTGGTTTTAAATCAAGATTTAACACTCTTTTTTAGTCCACACTTTCCAATCAAAAAAACCAAAAAACCAAATTTTAAACATATCGCAGTGGTTGGTATCGGTGGAAATATTGGTGATGTAAAAAAAAGATTTGAATCAGTTTATAGGTATTTTTTAAAAGATAGAAGATTTTATATCCTACAGACATCTCCTATCTTAAAAAACCCTCCATTTGGGTATCTTGAACAAAAAGATTTCTTAAATGCTATTTTAGTGTTGCAAACGAGTATGAGTGCAAATGAGCTTTTAAAAAATCTTTTACATGTAGAGAAGCTTCAAAAAAGAGATAGAAGTTTTAAAAATGCTCCAAGGAGCTTGGATTTGGATATAATATTTTATGACAACTTAAATTTAAAGACTAAAAATTTGACTATCCCTCATCCTCATTGGAGAGATAGAGTGAGTGTTGTTTTGCCTCTTAGCTTTATAGATTAGTTTTTGTTAGAAAGGAATATTTGGTGAAATTTTTGACTTTTAGTGGGGAGACACCGGCGGTAGCTTTGAAACTTGCACAGCAAGAGTGTGGTGAAAATGCACTTGTGGTTAGCACTAAGCAGGTACGAAAAAAAACCATAAATACAAGCTCTTTATATGAGGTTGTTGTTGCGGTTGAGGAGGTGGAGGAGAAGTATGTAAAACCAAAACCAAAACCTGTAAAAAAACAGAGCGAAGATGTTTTGCTAAATATATCTGAAGCTGCAAAACAGATTTCACAAATTGCTCAGGTAACTAGCGAGGGGTTTAGCGTAACAAATGATGAAAAAAAACCAAAATCAAAAAAAGCGAATGAAGAGTTAGGCGATATAAAAGAGGAGATAACAAAGTTAGCCGATAAGATTAAACTGATACAAGAGATGTTTTGGGAAGAGAGGGCACCAAGTAGAAATAATCTACAGATTCCACCAGAATTTTCAGAGATATATAAACTAGCAAGAAAAAGCGGTATGGGTGAGGATCACTTGGAAAATATCATGAATCTAACCCTAGAGCATATGCCAAGTCGTATGAGAAGCAATAGTGCAACTATCAAGAGGTATTTTCAAGTCTTACTCCGCAAATTGATACCTATAAGGGTAGAGTCAACTGTTCTAAAAAGATCAAAAAGGGTTATGATGTTTGTTGGGCCAACCGGTGTTGGTAAAACAACTACTATCGCAAAATTGGCTGCTAGATACTCATATCTCCAAGAGAAAAGAAGCAAGGTGGGGATTATCACCTTGGATACTTATAGAATCGGTGCAGTAGAGCAACTTTTTCAGTATGCAAAGATGATGCGTTTGCCTATAGAGGATGTGGTGGATCCAAATGATTTTAACAGCGCCTTAAATTCTTTGAATTATTGCGACATAATACTCATAGATACAGTTGGAAGTTCACAGTATGATAAGCAAAAGCTTTCAAAGCTGGAAAAATTTATTAGAAAAAGTGATTTTAAGATAGATGTAAATTTGGTTCTTTCGGCAGGATGTAAGCTAGAGGATTTAGAAGAGATTTATAAAAATTTCTCATTTTTGGACTTAGATACACTTATATTTACAAAGTTTGATGAGACAAAAGCTTTCGGTACAGTCTTTTCTTTGATATACAATACAGATAAACCTGTTAGTTATTTTTCTATAGGTCAAGAAGTACCCGATGATATAGTTGTAGCTTCAAGCGATTTCTTGGTAAATTGCATACTTGAAGGTTTTAATGCAAAAAAGGAAAAGCATGCAAAGCCAAGCAAATAAACTAAAAGAGATAGTTGAACAAAGTACCTCGCAAAAAAGAGATAAAAACACAAAATTTATAGCTGTTACAAGCGGTAAAGGCGGTGTAGGAAAGAGCACTATCAGCGCAAATATGGCAAATATATTGTCTCAAAACGGATACAAGGTAGCACTTTTTGATGCAGATATTGGTTTGGCAAATTTGGATGTTATACTTAAGGTAAGTATAGATAAGAATATACTACATGTACTAAAAGGTGAATGTTCTCTTGGTGATATAATTATAGAGATAAATAAAAATCTTATATTGATACCGGGTGAAAGTGGTGATGAAATCTTGAAGTACAGCGATCAATTTATCTTTGAAAGATTTTTTGATGAAACTGCGATGCTAGATAATCTGGATTTTGTGATAATAGATACAGGTGCAGGTATAGGAGGACATATACAACTTTTTTTAGAGGCAGCAGATGAGGTGATTGTTGTGACTGTGCCAGATCCAGCAGCCATAACAGACGCATATGCCACTATAAAAGTAACAAGTAAGATAAAATCATATCTGCATATGTTGATAAATATGACAAAAAATGAAAAAGAGGCACAACTTATATTTGATAAAATAAAGAAAGTTGCGCTCGCAAATATAGGTGATAACTTAAAATTAAATCTGATAGGAAAACTGCCTGAAGATAAACTTATAGCAAGAAGCATAAAGCAAAGAACACTCTTTACAAATGACTCTCCAAACTCAAATGCATCTATGGATTTGAAAAATGTAGTAAACAACTTAGTATATAAGCTGGAACGAAAAGTGCTTAAAGATGGTGAACGCAGAAGTTTTGGTAGCTTTTTCAAGAGATTAATTGAGAAATTTTAAAAATTAGACTTTTTGCATGAGGGATTATGTAAGAAATCTATTATTAGGGAAAAAGAAGTGTTGCAAGCAGAGAATTTTATCTATTTTTTTACAGTGTGCGGTTTTTTTATAGGACTTATATTCTCTATATTAAATTTTTCTGCACCTTTTGATATATTGATATATTGTGCTGGAATAACACTGTTTTTTTATCTGTTTATACATGTGGTAGCTATAAATTTTATAGATTTTTCTACATTTAGTAAAACAATATTTAATAAAAAAGAACATGAAGAGATAAGTGACTATTTTATAAGAGAGTTAGATGTTAGGGAGAACAGACTTGACTCTATGCTTTTAGATTTAGATAAAATAGATAAAGAATACAAAAGCAAGATATACTTAAATAGTGCAAGTGAAGGTGTAGATGAGTATAAAAAGGCAGCATAACCCATATATAAGTAGCATAAGAAAAGAACAAGATGAGCTAGTCTTACAGTATCTTCCTGCCGTTCGTGCTATGGCGTATCGTCTCAGAGAGAGGTTGCCAACATCCATAGATGTTGATGATTTGATCTCTATTGGTACAGAGGAGATGATAAAGCTTTCTAGAAGATACGATAGGAAGCAAAATGACTCTTTTTGGGGTTATGGCAAAAAGAGAGTTTATGGGTCTATGCTTGATTATCTACGCTCTTTGGATGTTATGAGTAGAGCCAATAGGAGACTTGTTAAGTTAGTTAATAAAGAGATAGAAAAATACCTAGCGGTTTATGAAGAAGAGCCTAGTGATGAATACATAAGCAAGGTTAGTGGTGAGGATATAAAGAAGATTAGAGAGGCTAGAGATGGTACAAAAATCATCTCTGTTATGCCCATAAATGAGCAAATAACTGTATATTCAGGGGAAGATACACCGCAGTTGGTGGAAAAAGAGCAGCTGCTTGAAATTATAAAGAGTGTATTGCTTGGTTTTAAGCAAAGAGAACAGATGATAATACAACTCTACTATTTTGAGGAGTTAAACTTAAAAGAGATAAGTGATATTTTGGGTATTAGCGAGTCAAGAATATCTCAAATACACAAAAAACTTTTAGCTAAGATAAGAGATCAAATAGGAAGTTATAATGGCTGATATACTAAGTCAAGAAGAGATTGATGCGTTGCTAGAAGTGGTAGATGATGAAGCTGAAGTAACAGAATCTACACCAACAGGCAACACTGAAGATAGGCAGATAATCCTTTATGATTTTAAAAGACCAAATAGAGTATCAAAAGAGCAGCTTAGGGCGGTCAAAGGTATTCATGATAAGATGGCAAGAAATTTAGCTTCTCAAGTCTCTTCTATTATGAGAAGTATTGTAGAGATTCAACTTCACTCAGTTGACCAGATGACTTATGGTGAGTTTCTAATGTCCTTGCCAATTCCTACAAGTTTCAATGTTTTTTCTATAAAACCATTGGATGGAAGTTGTGTGATTGAGATAAATCCATCTATAGCATTTCCTATGATAGATAGACTATTAGGAGGTATAGGAGAGTCATTTGAGGCAACAAGAGAATTAACTGACATAGAGCTCAATCTCTTAGATGCAATTTTAAGAATAGTAATGCAAAGACTAAAAGAGGCTTGGGCACCCGTGACAGATATGTATCCGACTGTCGAGGCAAAAGAGTCAAGTCCTAATGTGGTTCAGATTGTATCACAAAATGAGATAGTTATCATGGTTGTGATGGAGATCATGATAGGAAATTCTAGTGGAATGATAAATATTTGTTATCCTGTTATACACCTTGAACCTATACTCTCGAGGCTGGCAAACAGAGATATAATGCTTGGCGAAACAAGTGCCAAGAAGAGCAGAAACAAAGAGTTAAATGCACTAATAGGTAGAGCTGAAGTATTTTCTGAGGCAATTTTGGGCAAGACAACTTTGAGTGTTGGAGAGCTTTTGGATCTGTCAAAAGGTGATATTGTCAGACTAGATCGTCCTGCTGATGATCATGCTATGGTGTCAATAGATAAAAAAGATCTGTTTTTAGGTGAAATTGGCTTGCATAGATTTAGAAAATCAGTTAAAATAGAAAAACTTATAAGAAGTGATAAAGATGAAATTAAAAAAGTTCTCGAAGATCTAGAAAACAAAAGAAGAGAGAAGGTAGGTTCATAACTGACTAAAGGTGTCCTTATGAATTTAAGTTTAAAAATGGGGTTAAAATGATCGAATTTGTAGAATTATTAAAAAATGAAATAGTATCAACTATAGAAGGTTTGACCGGAGTTGCACCAAAGGTTGACTTTCAAGGCGATATTAAGATAGACGATAAGACAACTCTTACTCCACCTTTAGCTATATTGCATGTAAAGATTGGTGGAGATATAGACACAGATATGACTATAAGCATAGCAGCAAATGTTGCAACAACCATCGGAGATATGATGCTAGGTGGTGAGGGTGTCGAAAAAGAAGAGATGGATGCTGATGATTTAGATGCTACAAAAGAGATAATTTCAAATATATTGGGTTCTTTATCTACTTCATTAGCAGCGCAAAAAGATATGCCAAAGCTTAATTTCAGCGTTGAATCTATAGATTTTAAAGATGTAACACAAGATGTTGCGTTTGATGGATATTCTCGTTTGATTATTTTTAATGTTAGTGTTCAAAGTAGTATGGACAACCTATCCTTTGCATTTAATGATGCTTTTTACAATAAAATAAAGGGCATTGATGAGCCACCTGCTGCCGCAACTGCTGATAAGGCAGATAATTGTACCCAAGAGCAAGAGGTATCTCTAAATAGTGATGAGATAAAAAATATAGAACTTATAAAAGATGTAACCTTGCCGCTTAGGGTTAGGATAGGTTATAAAAAGATGCTTTTAAAAGATGTGCTTTCTATGGATATAGGCTCAGTCATAGAGTTGGATCAGCTTGCAAATGATCCTCTTGAAATACTAGTTGGAGATAAAGTTATAGCTATAGGTGAAGTTGTTATTGTTGATGGCAATTTTGGCATACAGATAACTGACATAGGAACCAAGAGAGAAAGATTAGAGAAACTAAGATAAAAAACTAAAACAAAAGAAGTAATAATGTCAAAAATACTCGTTGCCATGAGTGGAGGGGTGGACTCTACCGTAACAGCATACAGACTTAAAGAGGCAGGACACGAAGTAGAGGGTGTGTATATGCGCTTACATACCGATGAAGAGTCTCACAAAGACAATATACAAAAAATCAAGAAGGTATCTGATTTTTTAGGTATAAGATATCATATTTTGGATATCAAAGATAGGTTTGACGAGTATGTTTATATGCCATTTATCGAGCAGTACAAGCAAGGACTCACACCAAATCCCTGTGCACTATGCAATAGAAATATAAAGTTTGGAGCTTTGATAGAGTTCACAAAAGAGCTAGGCATGGAAAAGTTAGCTACAGGACACTATGTTCGTATCCAAGATGGCTATATAAGAGAGGCTCTTGATAAAAGTAAAGATCAAAGCTATTTTCTTGCAAATGTAAAGAAAGAAAATCTAGAGTTTGTTTTATTTCCTCTTGGAGATATGCTTAAAACTGAAGTAAAAGAGTTTGCCTCAAAAATAGAGATACTAAAAGAGTTTTCGACACAAAAAGAGAGTAGTGAAATCTGTTTTGTGGATACGACTTATTTGGATGTTCTAAAAGATTATATAGATATTAACAAGCCCGGAAATGTGCTAAATAGTGCAGGAGAAGTCGTAGGGGAGCACAAAGGCTATATGCACTATACTATAGGAAAAAGAAAAGGTTTTAGTGTAAAAGGAGCATTAACTCCTCACTATGTGACTACCATAAAACCGAAGACAAATGAAATTATAGTTGGCAGCAAAGAGGATTTAAGAGTAAAGGAGTTTTTTGTCAAAAATCTAAATATGTTTGAAGATATAAAAGATTTTGAATGTTCCGTTAAGATAAGATATAGAAGCCCCAAATCCAAATGCACTGTATATAGTCAAAAAGATGGTGCTAAAATTGTTTTAGATGATGTGGTTGAGGGTGTTGCAGCCGGACAAATGGCAGTTTTTTACAGAGATGATATAGTCCTAGGGTGTGGTTGGATAGTGTAATCTACAAGTTTTTCCAAAATTCATAGGCATCTTCAAGCTCCTCTTCTGTAAAAATTTTAATTCGTTGTTGTTTTAAAAATTTGATTGTTATGCCATCGCCTTGGGTGAGGGTTTTTGTAAAGCTTCCATCATATATCAAATCTCTTCCACAAGATGGGCTTTTGCTTTTCATAATTGCCATTTTTATACTGTTTTGAGAGATATTCTCAAGGGCTATTTTGGCACCTTTTTTAAATTCACGGGTTTTATCTTCACCACTCTTGTTGATTGCTCTTTTTTTGAGGATCTCTACGGGAACTCTTGGTATCGGCAAGCCACCATCTACCTCAGGGCAAACAGGTACTAAAAGATTTGATAATT
>JALVAU010000208.1 GCA_027011025.1 Campylobacteraceae bacterium
GAAAATCACTCATTAAAAACAGATATAAATTCTCTTCAAAAGAGTAGGCAAGAGGATAAGAGCAGATATCAGGAGTACATAGAGGACTTAAAAGCTATCCTAGAAGATACAAATACGAAGATAGAAAAAATGCATGAAGAGATAAATGAGCTGAAATCTCAAAATTCAAAATACAAAGCAGAGTATAAAGCTCAACTTGAGGGAAATCAAAAACTCAAAGAGGATTTGGAAGAGCAGAGTAAAAAATTGGAATTGAAAATTGACAAAATAACACAACAAGTATTTGAAGCAAAGATAAAAAAATTTGATGATAGCTCTATCAAGTCTTTAGAAAATATCTTAAAACCTTTCAAGGAAAATCTTGATTCGTTTAGGCAAAAGGTTGAATACTCTCAAGAGCACAGCACTAAAAAATTTGCCGAATTATCAAAAGAGATAGAGCAAATTACAAAAATGAGCATAAATATTGGAAATGAGGCTAAAAATTTAACTCAAGCACTAAAAGGAAAAAAACAGACTCAAGGAAGATGGGGTGAGATGATCTTAGAGAGTGTGCTAGAGTTTTCAGGACTTATAAAAGGCAAACATTATGAGACACAAGAGAGTTACAGAGATGAGAGTGGTGATATAAAAAGACCGGATGTTATAGTCAAGCTTCCTCAAGAGAGAAATATCATAATAGATTCAAAAGTATCGCTTAATGACTATGACAGATATATCAAAGCCGATAGTGATGAGCAGAGACAGATAGCAGCAAAAGCGGTGGTAAATGCTTTTAAAAATCATATAAATATACTTGATTCCAAAGACTACTCAAAGTACAAAACAGGAACACTTCAATACATATTTATGTTTGTACCGATAGAGGGGGCCTTTGCTCTAGCGATACAAGAGGATCAAAGCCTGTATGAATATGCTCTAAATAAACATATCGCCATAGTAAATCCATCTACACTAACAGTCTCTCTAAGGACAATATACCTCTATTGGCAGAGTGAACAATCAACATCAAATGCTATAAAGATGTTCGATACGGCTGGAAAACTATATGACAAGATGACTATTTTTGCAGATAACTTCAACAAGATAGGAAATCAAATTCAAACCGTAAGTAACACCTATGAGAGTGCAAAAACACAACTTGCAACAGGGAACGGAAATCTCATGAAAAAAATGGAAGATTTAAAAACTTTGGGTGCTAGAACAACAAAGTCTCTAAAAAACAGCAAGATTACATATAGTGATTTTGATGATGAAGAACTACATGTAGAGATTATCGATAAAATAAGTTGATTTAATCAACTATTAAATCAACTTTAGATAAAATCTTCAAAAATATATTTAAAGGAAAAGTGTAATGAATGAAGTTTTTACATTTTTGGGTATTGCAAGTCATAATCACAGTTATCTGTTTATCTCACATATCTTATTAGCAGCTGTATTGGCTTTTAGTGTTGCAAAGTTGGCTACCAAATCTATGCAGTTGGTTCCTAAAGGTTGTCAAAATGTGATGGAATCATTTTTGGATGGTGTGATTTTTATGGGAAAAGATGTTATAGGTGAAAAATTAGCAAGAAAATATCTTCCATTGGTTGCTACTCTTGGTCTTCTTATCTTCTTTGCAAATATTATGGAGATTATCCCTGGATTTGAACCACCATCAGGCAATATCAATATGACTCTTCCTTTGGCTTTGATAGTATTTTTATATTACAATTTTGAGGGTATTAGAGTTAATGGCTTCTTTAAATATTTCGGTCACTTTATGGGACCATTAAAGGTATTAGCTCCTTTGATGTTTCCTATAGAGATAGTATCTCATCTATCTAGAATCATATCTTTATCATTTCGATTGTTTGGAAATATAAAAGGTGATGATCTTTTTGTTGCAGTTTTACTTATGTTGGCTCCTTGGGTTGCTCCGCTTCCCGGTTTTGCATTGATGACTTTTTCTGCGATGCTTCAAACATTCATCTTTATGATTTTAACCTATGTTTATCTTGCCGGTGCAGTTTTAATAAGCGAAGAGCACTAAGATAATTGATAAATAGACATAACTTTTTTGAAAAACTACTGAGCCTGCTACAGGGTGCTTCCTGGGCACTTGTTTTTGTAGGCTCCACTTCATCTTTTTTAGCTCTGTATCACTCAGGTCTATTTGTTGCACTTATTGCTGCCTTTTTAGGTGCATTAATAGGACTCTTTTTCGTAGTTATTTTTGAGATAGCCCAGATACAGATAGATAAACTAAAAGAGTTAAAAAAACAGACTAAACTACTTGAGCAACTCCTAGAGAGCACCTCTAATAATTAAAGCACAGTTAAAAGAAATAAATGATAAAATAGGACATTAATTAAGTCTCTTTTTGGAGCTAAATATAAAGGTTTTATAGATGTTTGAAGTTATCATTGGTTTAGAGGTTCATGTTCAGTTAAATACAAAAACAAAGATATTTTGTTCTTGTCCTACCAGTTTTGGCGATGAACCAAATACAAATGTATGTCCGGTATGCTTGGCACTGCCTGGAGCCCTGCCTGTACTAAATGTTGAAGCAGTGAAAAAAGCCATAGCATTTGGCACTGCTATAAATGCAAAAGTCCACAAAAAATCAATATTTAACAGAAAAAATTATTTTTACCCTGATTTGCCAAAAGGATATCAGATTAGTCAGTTTGAGATTCCTGTTGTAGAGGGTGGTGAAGTAGTCATAGATTTTGATGATGGAAGCACTAAGAGAATCGGTGTAACTAGAGCACATCTAGAAGAGGATGCGGGAAAAAATATACATCAAGGTCTCTTTAGCCATGTGGACTTAAATCGTGCAGGTACTCCCTTGCTTGAAATTGTGAGTGAACCTGACATGAGGAGTGCGGATGAAGCCATAAGGTATTTAAAAAAACTTCATGCAATTGTAAGGTATTTAAATATCAGTGATGCAAATATGCAAGAGGGTAGCTTTAGATGTGATGTAAATATCTCTATCCGCCCAAAAGGGGAGGATAAATTATACACAAGAGCAGAGATAAAAAACCTAAACTCCTTTAAATTTATACAAAAAGCCATAGAGTTTGAGATACAGAGACAAACAGATGCATGGGAAGATGGTAACTATGAAACAGAAGTAGTGCAAGAGACAAGGCTTTTTGATACAGAAAAAGGTGTAACAAAAAGTATGCGGGGCAAAGAGGATAGCGCAGAGTATAGATATTTTCCAGATCCAGATCTATTGCCTGTTGTAATTCCTGATGAGATGATGGAGGAGTGTAAAAAGATACCCGAACTTCCAGATGCTAAAAAAGCAAGACTTATCAAAGAGTGTGGTATAAAAGAGTATGATGCATCAGTTATCACCAGCACGGTTGAAATGGCTAGATTTTTTGAAGATATGATCAAAGAGGGTGCAGGAGCAAAATTGAGCACTATATGGCTTACGGGTGAACTTCAAGCCAGACTCAAGGAGGGTGTGACACTTTTAACATCTCCTGTTGATTCCAAAAAATTAGCAACTCTTGTTAAAAGGATAGAAGATTCTACTATAAGTGCAAAAGCAGCTAAAGATGTACTTGATTATCTTATGAAAAATAGTGTAAGTGTTGATGAGGCGATAGAAAAGTTAGGATTAAAGCAAGTGAGCGATGATGGTGCGATACAAGCCATGATAGATGATATAATCTCTTCAAATAGCGACAAAGTTGAGCAATACAAAAATGGAAAAGAGAAACTTTTTGGCTTTTTTGTAGGACAAGTTATGAAAGCAAGTCGTGGCAAAGCAAATCCTGCAAAAGTTAATGAACTTTTAAAAAAACAGTTGAGTTAAATATTTATGTTGGCTAGGTTAATTGTCTCTTTTGCATATTTTTTAGAGTCGTCCAAAAGATACAAAAGGGTAAAAACTGCCATATATAATCTTTTAGAAAATCCTAGATCAAAGATCAAGCCATATTTTGATATTTTTATCATATTTTTAGTGCTTCTAACAGTATCCATACTTATATATGACATAGAACATCATCTGCCTTACCATTTTGAAGTTATGGAAAATATAGCAGTTTCTGTTTTTATATTTGAGTGGATAGGTAGATTTTGGATAAGTGCAAATCTAAGACTCAGAATCATAAAATATCATGAGAGAAAATTAGAATTAGAGGAGAAACCAAAACTCTCAACTATTTTAAAGATAATTTTTCAACAAAAATTACAATATATATTTTCTCCTATGTCAATAATTGATCTGTTGGCAATTTTACCTACATATAGACCTCTTAGAATTTTAAGAATATTTTTAATATTTAGACTTTTTAAGATATTTAGATATACAAAGAGTTTAAACTCTTTTTTTAAAGTTATTAAAGACAAGAAGTTTGAGCTAAATTTTCTTCTTCTTTTAGGTCTGTTTGCTGTATTTATGTCATCCACTATCATGTATGTTTTTGAGGGCGGCGGAGAAAATCCAAAAATTCACTCTTTTTTAGATACGATATATTGGTCTGTTATAACAATTACAACTGTGGGATATGGCGATATAACTCCAGTAACCCTAACAGGTAAAGTCATAACAGTTTTCCTAGTTGGTGGTGGTTTTCTCATCCTTGTTCTATCAACTTCAGTTGTCACAAATGCACTTTCTGAAAAGATGTCTGTTGTTAGAGAAGGTAAAGTTTTATCGCAAATTGGTAAAATGACAAATTTAATTGTTATTTTTGGTTTTGGCAGAATGGGACAAATTTTGGCTGCACAATTAAAAAAAGGGCATAAAAAATTCATAGTGGTTGATATATCAGATGAAAATCTTGAAAAAGCAAAAGAGTTTGACTATCTTTATATGCATGCAGATGCTTCTAGCTATGATACTGTAAATAATATAGTTTTTAAAAATGATGTAAAAAAAGTTGTACTAACAACAAACAATGATGCACTAAATCTGTCTATTCTCTTAAGCATAAAAGCAAAGACGGATAAAATAGGCATTATTGCTAGAGCAAATAGTTATGAAAATATCAAAAAATTTCATATAGCAAAAGCTGATCATGTAATTTTTCCATACCAAACAGTTGCTGAAGTGGCAGTTGAATATATAGGAAATTCTGTTAAATTTGATGCGATTGATAATATACTTGTACAAAAGGAGTCTATAACAATAGACGAGATTGATATTTTAAAAGGTAGTGACTATATAGGAAAAACTATAGCCCAGATAGGATTAGATAAATTAGGTGTTACTATCATAGCTGTTTTAAAACAGAACGGTAAAGAGAAGTTTGTTTTTAATCCTCATCATCAAGAATATAGATTTCAAGAAGATGATTCTATAGTTTTAATTGGTGAAGAAAAAGATATATTTAAGATAAAAGATGAAGTGGCAAGGCAATTATTATGAGAAAAATTGTTCTTTTTGGTTACTCCAAGACTGGTCGAGAGATAGCAAAATTACTTTTAAATGATGAATATGAAGTAACAATAATCGATGAAAACCCACTGTTAGTTGCTCTTGCAAATGAAGAGGGATTTTTTGCAAGACATACATCTTTTAAAGATGATAAAATTTTAATTGAGGTTGGTATTGGCAATGGCGCAGAAGTTCTTTTTTGTGTTAGCGATAATGATAGTCTTAACCTTTTTGTTACACTCTCAGCTAGAAATATAGATAAAAATCTAAAGATTTTAACAAAAATTTTGAAAAAAGAAGATGAAAAAAAGATGATTTTAGCAGGGGCAAATCGTACTATCAGCCCTTATGATGTTGGTGCTGCCAAGGCTTATAGAATCATACAAAAACCAAAGGTATCAAAAGTATTAAACCAGCTCTCAGCTCTAAAAAACAAAATATCTATATCAGAAATAGAGATACCTAAAGGATCTGCTTGGGATGGGGTGTACTTGAATGATATAGACATAAAACAGGATATAAATCTTATTTTTTTAGGTATGTTAGATAAAGACTTGGGTGAAAAATTTATCTTTTTTGCAAAGGGGATAAATCATAAACTAGATGCAGGAGATATCATAGTTGTTTTAGGAAGTAAAAAAGATATAGGATTGCTTGAGGAAAAATTATGGAAATAGCAGTAATTGGCGCAGGAAAATGGGGAACTGCTCTTAAGTTTGCGATTTCTAAGAGATCCACATGTCTAATCACATCAAGACATAAAAGAGATATTGAAAATTTTGTTTCTCTAGAAGAGGCACTAAAATGCAACTATTTAGTCTTTGCAATTCCCGCTCAAGAGATTAATTGCTGGTTGAAAAAAAATTTTACTTTTAGCGGACAAAAAATTTTAGTTGCTGCAAAAGGAATTGAACAAAAGAGCGGTAAATTTCTAAATGAGATTTTTTCACACTATATTCCAAAAAAAAATCTTGCTTTTTTATCAGGTCCATCTTTTGCGAGCGAAGTTATGAAATCCTTACCAACAGCAATTGTCATTAACTCCAAAAATGAAAAATTGTCAGAAGATTTTTCAAGATTTTTTCCTGATTTTATAAAAACATATATTAGTGATGATGTTATAGGTGCAGAAATTTGTGGTGCATATAAAAATGTACTGGCTATTGCTAGTGGTATTTGCACAGGACTCAGTCTTGGGAATAATGCTAGAGCTAGTTTGATGGCAAGAGGTTTGATAGAGATGAGTAGGTTTGGTGCTCACTTTGGAGCAAAAGAGGAGACTTTTTTAGGACTTAGTGGAGCTGGCGATCTATTTTTAACCGCTTCTAGTGAGTTATCTAGAAACTTTAGGGTTGGGCTGGCTTTAGCAAAAGGCGAAGAGATAGATAATATCCTTGAAAAGTTGGGTGAAGTAGCAGAGGGAGTTTTTACAACTGATGCGATTTTGACACTCAGCACCAAAGAGGGCATATATACACCAATTGCTAATGAAGTTGAAAAAATTCTTCATGGAAAAGATCCTAGATTGAGCTTAAAAGATTTATTAAGGTAAAAAATGAGATTAGTTAAAAATGCGATGATTATCGGTGGTGGTGATTTTGTAAAAAAAGATGTGCTATTTGATGAAAACAGGATCTTAAAAATTGAAGATAATATTGAAGTCCTTGATGAATATAGAGTTTATGACGCAAAAGGGTGCTATCTCCTTCCGGGATTGGTTGATTTAAATGTTAAACTTGCAAATAGTGTTCTAAGCAAGACAAATCTTGATAAACTCTCTAAAAGTGCAAAAAAAGGGGCTGTAACAACTGTGGTTATTCTTTCTGATTTTACTCCTAGGTTAGACAGTTCTACGCTTCTTGATTTTTTAAAAAGCACATTTGATGAATCTATAATAGACCTAAAAGTAACAGCACCATTAACGAATGAAGAAAATGACAAATTAAACAATATAGCAACTCTGATAAACAATGGAGCAACTGCTATATGGGCTAATTCAGATATAAACTCAAACTTATTAAAAAGAGGTATGCAATATGCACAGATGAAAAACAGACCTCTTTTTTGTTTTTGTTATGATCCTAATCTAGATGATTTAGGTCTTGTAAATGAAGGAGATATATCTTCTAAATTGGGTCTTTCAGGTATATCAAAATTTTCAGAAAGTTCAGAGGTTGCAAAAGTTGCTGAATTATCATTTGAGATGGATTGTACGGTTGTGTTTCAAACAGTATCTACCAAAAGATCATTAGATATCATAAATAGTATAAAAAAACATTCTAAAAACATATACAGTGAAGTGAGTATTCACCATCTTATTAAGAATGATACAAGTTGTGATGGTTTTAATACTTATGCAAAAATTTTACCTCCTTTAAGAGACGAGAGTGAGAGAGAAAAACTAGTGCAAGAACTAATATCTGGAAATATAGATATTCTTACATCTTTTCACTCCCCAAAATCAGTTTTGTATAAAGATGTAGCTTTTTGGGATGCTCATTTTGGTATAGGAGCAATTGAAGAATTTTTCAAGCTTGCTTATACTTTTTTGGTAAAACAGGAGAATTTTTCTCTAATTTCTCTAATGGATGTTTGCTCTCTAAATCCATCTAAAATTTTAAATTTAAAGCATAAAGGCAAGATTGAAGTTGGATATGATTCAGATATGTTTATCTTTGACCCCAACCATAAAACTGTCATAAAAAATCAAACTTCTATATACAATAATGAAACTCTTTATGGAGATATTAAAGAAGTTTTCATATCTAAAAAGGGTTAGTTATATCTGACCTTACGCACTAAGCACATAAGGTCAGATATAATATATTCTTGAAAGATATAAGCCTTGAGGCGGAGCTAGCGTAGTGTTTACTTTTTCTTTAAGATTTAGCTGTTTTATCAACTCTTCTTTGGTTGTTTTTTCTTTTTGTATATCAAATAAAAAACCGCACATCATTCTTATCTGACTTCTTAAAAAGCTATTGCCGAGAAAATTTATAATTGTATATTGATGGTATTTGTAAGCATAAGCCTCATATATGGTTCTAATACTATTAGAAGTATCGCTCCCTTGTTTTTTAAAAAAACTAAAATCATGAGTTCCGACAAACTCTTTTAGATTTTTATTTAAATTATCTATATCTAGTTGAGGGATAAATATAGTATAGTTAGTATACAAA
>JALVAU010000209.1 GCA_027011025.1 Campylobacteraceae bacterium
TGGCGGCTCTGTAAAGTGTTGATTTGCATCTAATTTGCTCAACTCGACCTCTTGCCCCTCTTTTAAATCAGGCAGTAGCTTGTCTTTATCACTTGCCCCATATACTCTGTAAAATCCATCAAAGAGAAGTTTTCTACCACTTGCTTTAAACTTCCCACTTTTGGATTCAAAGATGAGCGTTTGAGACTCAAAAAGAGCACTATTCATCTGAGATGCTAAAAAGCGATTGTAAATCAAAGAGTAGAGTTTCAATTCATCAGATTTTAAAAATTCCTTGGCTTTTTGAGGTGTAAAATCAAGCAGAGTTGGTCGTATAGCTTCGTGTGCCTCTTGTGCGCCTTTGCTTTTTGATTTATAGTATTTTGGTTTTGCAGGAAGGTATTTTTCTCCAAAATTTTCCAAAATCTGCTCTCTTGCTCCCTCTATCGCCTCTTTGGCAACATTTAATGAGTCGGTTCTCATATAGGTGATAACCCCTTGAGTTCCTTTGTGTGTTTTTACCCCTTCGTAGAGTGTTTGGGCTAGCATCATAGTTTTTTTAGGTGAAAAACCTAGTGAGCTAGAAGCACTTTGTTGAAGAGTGGAGGTCATAAAAGCTGGACTCGGAGAGCTTTTCCTCTGTTTTTTCTCTATCTTGCCAACTCTAAAATTTTCACCCGAGAGTCTGTTTTTTATCTCATTTGCTCTATCACTGTTTGTGATTGTCATTTTTTCTATTTTCTTAGTATCAAACTCTACTAGCAGGGATTCTATATTTTTATTAAAGAGCGCATCTATAGTCCAAAACTCAACCGGCTTAAAGGCTCTTATCTCTTTTTCTCTATCAACTACTATCTTTAGGGTTGAGCTTTGAACTCTACCCGCGCTTAGCCCTTTTTGTACTTTAGAGGCTAAAAGTGGAGAGAGTTTGTACCCTACTATCCTATCAAGTAGTCTTCTTGTTTGCTGAGCATTTATGCTTGAAAAATCAAGTTTTCTAGGATTGTCAAGTGCATTTTGTATGGCATTTTTTGTGATTTCATGAAAGACTATGCGAGGCAATTCTTCTGGTTTCTTGCCTATAGCTGTGGCTATGTGAAAACCGATAGCTTCACCCTCTCTATCCTCATCCGTTGCTATATATATAGTATCTGCTTTTTTTGCCAAATCCTTGATCTCTTTGACAATTTTTGAGTGATCCCTTGGAGTTCTATACTCGGGAGTAAATTTCCCGTCTTCTATCTTTATGCCAAAACTACTCTTGGGAAGATCTCTCACATGCCCCTTGGATGCGATAACAGAGTAATTTCTGCCTAGAAAATTTTTGATTGTTCGTGCTTTTGTCGGCGATTCGACTATAATTAAATTTTTCATTTTTTACCTAATTTATATATCAAATCTTTCAACTTTGGGCTTAGAGACAAGTCCTATTATTATTTTGAGCCTCTTGCGTGAGCCGATGAAAATTTGAGATATTTATAAAACTTTTTGTGAATTGTAGCGAAAAAAAAGATTTTAAGCTATAAAATTTTTTTCTCCCTATCCGATTTGGTTTATATCAATGGCAAGGATGCCACTGAAATTTACTAGATAAAAGGATTTATCATGGGTTTTAGAATTAATACAAATGTTGCGGCATTGAACGCTCACACTTCGGCTGTTAGAAATAACAAAAGCCTTAACAACTCTCTTGCAAGATTGAGTTCAGGTTTGAGAATTAACAAAGCGGCAGATGATGCATCTGGTATGGCTATTGCAGATTCTCTTCGTTCACAAGCAAACTCTCTTGGTCAGGCTATAGCAAATGCAAATGACGGTATCAGCTTGGTGCAAACCGCAGATGGTGCGATGGATGAACAATTAAAAATACTAGATACCATCAAAACCAAAGCAATCCAAGCAGCTTCAGATGGTCAAACTACAGCTTCTCGTTCTGCTATTCAAAAGGATGTCAACAGACTCCTTGAGCAGCTTGATAATATCGCTAAGACTACTTCGTTTAACGGACAAGTTTTACTCTCAGGTAAGTTTGCAAACAAAGAGTTTCAAGTAGGTGCATTTTCTAACCAAACCATTAAGACTTCCATCAACAATACCCAAAGTATTGCTATCGGAAGTATTCAAACTACAACAGATCTTAATCAGTTTGGAAATATTGGTAATGTTGCTGCTACGCAAAGTGTAGGATCTACTGTTATTTCTGTTGCAGAAACAGGACTAGCTGTTGGTGATACTATCAAGATAGCTGGGCAGACTAACACTTTTACAATTACAGGTGTAAATGGAACATCAGGTGCAGCTACAATTACGCTTGATAGTGCACTTACTAAGCAGATAACAGCAGGTGCTGTTATAGCTGTAGATACAAATGCAACTGATTCAACAAATCTTGTTGGTGATGACACTGGATTGGACGGGTCTGTTGCTGATGGTGCTACATTGGTATTGAC
>JALVAU010000210.1 GCA_027011025.1 Campylobacteraceae bacterium
AATTAACTCTAGTGGCAGAGAGCTTAACAAAGGAGTTTCTTGAAGTTTTTGCAACATAAACACTGTCCTATTTTTTTAAAATTTAAATTTTTTTATATTCTAGCATAAAAAATATTAATCAATTGTGATATAATACTGCGGTTACAAGTCTAATTACTCAAAAAAGTAACTGACCATATATCATAATAAAAACAGGAGACGCTCAGTGTTACCATCAGTTGAATCATCAAATTGTTTTCCAAATTTTCTAGTTATATTATCTATTCCCTTGCTTTTATTTTGTGCAGCCCTTGGTGCTTTTTTTGGCTATATACCACTGAAAGTAGAAATACATACATTGGTAATCTTGGGTTTTATATTTTTTATATTTCTGTTTTTCATAAAACATAATGCAAACTATGCGGCTTGTAGTTTTAGAAACTCTTTTTATGAAATAGGTGAAAAACTACAAGAACATTTAAATCAAAATCTATTATCAATCAATGGAAATAAAAAATCTCTTTCAAAGATAGATGACTTCTTGGAAAGCTACATAAACAGCTTTAGAAATGATAATTTTTCCACCATAGCAACCACAGTATTTCCAATGCTAGGAATCTTAGGTACCTTTATATCTATAGCCATGTCTATGCCTGATTTTTCTGTGCAAGACACAAATGCACTTGATCATGAAATAAGCATGCTTTTAAGTGGTGTGGGAACTGCTTTTTATGCCTCTATATACGGTATATTTCTATCTTTATGGTGGATGTTTTTTGAAAAAAGAGGAATAAGCAAGATAGCTCGTACATTCGAGTATTTAAAGACTCTATATTCAAAATATGTATGGAGTCAAAATGAGCTTGATAAATATCATTATGAGAACAGACAAATAGAAAACCAAAATCTTGTAAATGCCCTAAAAGAGATATTTACAATAGAAAAAATAAGAATTTTAAACGAAGAGTACCTTAATAATTTCAAAGAGATAATTCAAACTACCTCGATATCATTTTCAAACATAACTGAAGATATGAATGGTGCTGCAAATAAATTAGGAGAGACTCTATCTAAAGTTCAATACTCTAGTGAAGCACTTAGTGCCACTCAAAATTTAGATACTACTATCAAAGAGTTTAAGGATGCTACAAATTCACTTGACAATACAATCTCAAGTGTAAACAACAAGCTTTCAAAAAATATAGAAACATCTTTTGAAAAAATAGATAAAGAAGTAGCAGAGGTAGTCGTTAAGCTTGCCGACTTTGCCTATATCTTAGATGGACACAATGAAAAAATCTTGCAAGATTTAGAAGAGTATCACAAAGAGATGTTAAAACAGTTTAAGAGATAAAAATGGTATTTAAAAAAAATAAAAATGAAGATATAACAAACTTTTGGATATCTTATGCCGACTTGATGGCTGGGCTGCTGTTTGTATTTATTTTGTTGATTGGAGCGATAGTAACAAAATCAATCATACTGAAAAATCATCTTCTCTCTAGCGAGAATACGCTAGAGAAAAAGAAAAGCGTATTGCAATTAAAAAATGATGAAATTCAGGACTTAAAAGCTATGCTTTTTCAAAAAAATACACAGTTAAGCTCCTTTAGCGATAAGATAGTTGTTCTGCAATCTATCATAAATGATGTAAATGCTTCGCTTCTAGAAAAAGAGAGAAATCTAAGTGACTACCAAGGAAAAGTCTTGGTATTATCAAATGAATTAAATGAAAAAAAACACTCAGTTCAACTAAAAGATGAAGAGTTACTCAAGCTATTGAATACACTTGGGGAAAAAGAGACAAGATACGACAGACTTGTAGCTCAAATGCAAGATACAAAAGAGAAGATAAAAAATCTCACCGGAATTCGCATAAAAGTAATCAGTGAACTTAAAAAAATCCTAGGAAAGAAAATAAAAATAGATCCAAAAAATGGCTCGTTACGATTTTCATCAAATATTTTGTTCGATAAAGGTAAAGCCGTACTTAAGGAAAGCTCAAAAAAACAGCTCAAAAAAGTATTTATAGAGTATGTTGGTGCCCTAGTTGGCAATAAAGACATAAAAGATCATATTGACAAAATTATTATAGAGGGACATACAGATAGTGATGGAGGTTTTTTGTATAATCTAGAACTGTCTCAAAAGAGAGCTTATGAAGTTATGAACTATCTTTTAACTCTTAATTTTGTCAAAAAAAATAATATCAAACCTCTTATGATTGCTAGTGGTAGATCTTATCTAGATCCTATATATGACAAGAATGGGAAAGAAAATAAAGACGCTTCAAGAAGAATAGAGATAAAATTTTCTCTAAAAAATCAAAATGCAATGAAAGAGATTGAGAGAATACTAGATGAAAAATGATTTTGAGCCAATAAACCTACAAAATGCCTCTAGGCATCTAGATTGGCTTATTAAAAAAACCACAGAGATTTATGC
>JALVAU010000211.1 GCA_027011025.1 Campylobacteraceae bacterium
GTTTACTATTTTTGAACTAAATAGTACATAAAAGCCTTGACATTATTGTACTATTTAGTCTATAATGCTTTTTATGAAACAAACTAGAGGAAGACCAAAAGCCTTTGACGAGGACGAAGCACTGGTATTGGCGATGAACTATTTTTGGGAACATGGGTATGATGATACGAGTTTAGATAACCTACTTCCAGCCATGGGCATCAAAAAAAGCAGTTTTTATCATACTTTTAAGAGTAAAGAAGCACTCTTTTCACGCGTGTTGGATCTTTATAGAAAAGAGATGCTCTCTAGCTTGGAGATACTCAAAAAACAAGTAGGTGCAAAACAGACACTTATCATGATGGCACAGATGACGATACAAGAGCTAAGAGAAACAGGTACTGTTAAAGGTTGCTTGATGGTAAATTCTGGGCAAGAGTGCTATAAAAAGTACACCAACCTCAGCCAACAAATCGCTGAGGAATTTGACTATTTTTATAGATATTTCACTTCTCTTGTTAAAGAAGCACAAGCCAATGGTGATATCACAAACACAAAAGAAGCCTCTGTCATAGCAGGAAGATTTTTAAATATGATCAATGGACTTCTAGCCACTATTCAAGCTGGTGCACCACAAGTGCTGATTGATGATGTATTTGAGCAAATCAAAGAGTTGTTAGAGTAGTTTTTTTTAAACTATTTTCACAACTCTTTTTTTGGAGTTATTTTTGTACTTATTGGTACAGTTATACCTCTTGAGAAAAAAGGTTGAAGCCACAAAGCTGTGTACATTTTTGTACTAACTAGTCCACTTATATAAAGGAAAAAATTATGACACGATTAACAAAATCCACAACCTCACTCGCGATGATACTTGGTTTATCCCTTTGTGCGTCTGCTACAGAGATACCAACACAACCAAAGATCACCAAACCACTCATCTCTTATGTATCTGAAAGCGATGCAACAGGCGATGTCAAAGCAGTTTATGATGAGATCAGAAAAGCATATGGCATCGTACCAGAGCCGATAAAAGGACTAAGCCTAAATCCAGCCATGCTAAGAAATACATGGAAAACATACAAGATACTCGGCAGCAATAAAAACTTTTCACCAAAGATGACAACGATGATGCGTATGATGATCGCTGAAGCACATCAGTGTAAATTTTGTGTAGGTTTTAACAAAGGTATGCTTATGAATGTTTTTAAACTCTCAGCAGATGAGATAGAAAGCATACAAAAAGATCCAACATCTGTAAAACTAGACCCCAAACAAAAAGCGATGCTCCTTTTCATGCTCAAAGCAACCTCTCAGCCTGAAAAAGTTGATCAAACAGATATAGACAAACTCAAAAAACTAGGCTGGTCACAAAAAGATATCACAGAAGGTGTCAAACAAGCCTCCGAAATGGTCGCTACTACGATTTTCATAGATACCTTTAAAATCATGTAACCAAAATATATGAAGGTATATAATTGTGTACCTTCATATTATTTCACATAAGGCATTTAATTCCTTAAAAAATATTGGTATAATGCCTCTATGCAAAGTATTATATCAAAACTAGATCTATTAGAATTTATAGAGTCATTTAAACATTTTTTAGCTCGTCCTAAGCCTCTTTTTATGGAGGGGGATGTTAATTTACATTTTCGTTTTATATCTAAAATGTCAAATATAGAGTTTACTCCACCAAAAGAGACAAACAATTTGGATACACCTCTTGCCTATCTTAAGAGAGAAGGAACTCTTAAGATTTATGAAATATATGAGTTTGTCAAAATTATTGAATATTTTCTTACACTCAAAAAGGTGAAGTTTGAAAAAGAGGTAGAGGAGTGGTTATCTAAGATTATTATTCCCCAAGAGATTTTAGAAATTTGTAGATATTTTGATGATAAAGGCAATCTAAGAGATGAAATTGATGAAAGATTACTCTCTCTTAGTAGTAGTATCAAACACTCAAAAGATCAAACAAAAGAGCAATTAAGAAGGCTTCTTAATACCAGTAAACTATCTCACTATTTGGTAGATAAACAGATTCATTATGTTGATGAGAGTGAAACTATTCTTGTGCGAGGTGGATTTAATCATGTTCTTAAAGGTTCTATTGCGGGTAGAAGTACTGGTGGATTTTTTTATGTTATTCCCGAATCTATTTCAAAGATCAAAAAAAAAGAGGCTGATTTTCAAAGTCAAAGAGTAGAGATTATTTATGAATATGAAAAACAGATTTCTAGAGTTTTTTCAAAATTTTGGAAATTTTTATCTTTTATTAATCGTGAATTTGATAGGTTTGATAACTATCAAGCTAGAATCTTTTTTGCAAGAAATAGTAATTTTGAATTTATAAAACCTACCAAAAACAACAAGATTAAATTAACTAATTTTGCCCACCCTGCTCTATCAGATCCAAAACCTATATCTATAGATT
>JALVAU010000212.1 GCA_027011025.1 Campylobacteraceae bacterium
TTTTCTCCCATGAAAGTTTTGTGAAAAAACCCTCCTTTTTTGAGTTCTAGTTTTTTATCTTTTTTATATTCAGCTGAACTAAATCTTTTTGCTGTTATTTTGTCGGTTGGAATTAAGTAAAAATCTTTGTTATAGTCACAAAATATATATATTAATTCATTTTTTAAAACTTTTTTTAGTGCGATTGCACTTACTATGCTTATCTCATGTTCAAAACTATTTGCTCCAAATAGCAATGCTAATTTCATTTTTATATCCCCTTTAAAAGGGGCAAAGCCCCTTTTAAATTCCTCGCGACTAAAGCTACTGCTGTCGCAGAGAAATTACTATTTTTATTTTTTTTACTAAAGTTATGGCTATCGCCAAGAAAAGGCAAAGCCCCTTTTAAATTCCTCGCTCCTCATGCTACTGCTGTCGCAGAGAAATTACTATTTAACTTTTTACTAAATTTGAGTCTAAGAAATTGTAAAAAATTTTTAAATTCTTATGTCAATTTTTTTAGAGCCTCTTTTATTAGTTCTGGTGTTGTGGTGCTTTTGCAGGTTGAAAGGATTTTTCTTATTCTATCTTTTTTGAAGCCTAGGCTCTCTAATGCCAAGATAGTATCTAGCTGATTTCTGTCACTGCTTCCAAGCTCTAGTGATTCTAAAGAAAAATCACTAAGTTCTACTAAAATTCTTTTTGCACTCTTTGGACCGATTCCAGGAACCCTCTTAAAAGCTTCCACATTTTGACTACTAAGTGCAGATGCAAAATCACTTGGACTAAGAGTGGAACAAATAGCTAGAGCAGTAGAAGGACCTATGCCATTTAGTTTTATGACTGTATCAAATATTTTTTTTTCATCAATATCTAAAAACCCATACATACCATGATAGTCTTCCCTGATAATTTGTGTTACATGTAGAGATACCAAATCAGAATCAATCTTAGATGAAGTAAAAAGCGAGATATTTACTCTATAAGTCAATCCAACATCTGTTTTTACATGTAAAAAAGTGGGCTCTTTTTTAACTATTTTTCCCTCTATGCCAACAATCATTTGCTATACTCGCTAGATCTTTTTATCTCAAATTTTTCACTCTCTATCTGTTTAAGAGTAATTTCTCTGATTATTTCATTCTCTTTTGTGTTGTAAACTACTTCTATTGGTGGATTTATAAGCTTGAATTTCACTTCATTATACTCTTTCCATACACCATGATTTACTATTTTAGCAGAAAAAATTTGATTTTGTATGGATTGTAAATCACTATCATATGATGCTAGCTGATGTTTTTTATCTTTAAAGTTGTTAAGCGTGATATTGTACTCATTTACCATTTTTTGATATTGTTTAATTTTTCCCAATAGTGAAGATGGAGGGGTTATTCCACTCTTTTTAAGTTCTAGTATCTTTCTTTTTATCTCTTCTACTACGCTTCTACTGTTTTCGATAACTCTCTTTTTTGCCTCTAAGATTTTAGGTATAGGCTTAAGTGATATAGTTAATTCTTTAATTTTCTTTTTAATTTTTTCAATTTTTTCATTATATTGCTTACCTGCTGTTGAGTCAATAACCAGTTTATTATTATTTCCTTTAACTTGTTTTATATCGATTAAATCACTTGCTTTTATAGATGCGTTGGAAGTCAACTCTTCAATGTATATATTTTTTCCTATAATTTCGCCACCTATCACACTCTTGATTTTGATATTTTCTCCATCGACAAAACCGCCTTCTAGTCTTTCTATTTCGATATTCTTGCCATTTACTCTGCCTCTATGTACCGCTATCTTTACACTGTCTGCATCAATAATAGCAGTTTTGTGAGTTTGACCCTTAATTTCAACTTTTTTAGCTTTTATAGTTGCCCCGCTAGCTATATTACCCTCTACATGTAGCTCAGAAGTCTCTACACTCATGCCAGGGCCAATGGCATCTTTAAATATATCACTCTCTTTTATATTTATCTTTACATCAGAATTTAAATCTGTTTCAATAGAGCCTGTGGATTTAAAATCAACAGATTCTATCTCCATTTTGTCTTGTATATCATATGTTCCATTTTCAAAATTAACATATCCATTTTTATTGGCTATATATAAGATTTTATCATCATCCTCTTTTTTTAAGATATTATCTGTGTGTTTAATCTCTGTTTGATTACTTAGGGATGGTTCTTTTACATTTAAAAATCTACCTTGACAATTTCTTCCCGGTATCCCCGTTTGTGCTTTTGTGTACTCTATGATAGTTTCACCTTTTGAGACTGCGAGTATAAAACCGCGCTTTGAATAATCAACTCTGCCTTGTTTGTCTTTGGCTTTTACTTTATTTTTATATAAGTATGCGATTTTATCATCAATTGACGAGACTTTGTCTAACCCTTGACATACTACAAAAACACTATCATTTTCTAAGAAATTTTTAACTCTGATAGTAGATACAACTTTCTTTACCTCTTTGTACATATTTTTGTCACGAATACCTACTAGTATATTCGAGCGAACTTTTTTTCTGTTTATATCTTCTATAATCTTCTCTTCTAGTTTCGAAAAGTATTTAACATCAATATTTTTTTTAATCGTAGCTACAACTTTTGTCAAAAGTTTGTTTCCGCTTAAAACAATATCTGGAATGATTTCATCATTAGAGATATCACTTTTTCTAAAAATCTCTACTTTGTAGTGCTGTTTGATTCTTAATTCTGGATTTAGCATGAAATCATTATCGTCAAATAGATGTCTGCTTTTATCATCTAACTCTTTATACTCTTCCCCTTTGTGAGATCTATATGAGGTGATGACTTTTAGCACTCTAAAAGAGAGATCACTTGTATTGAGATTATTTGATGATGCTACATTTTTGATTTCGTCAGCTACATTTTGAGTGTCTATAATTATGGATTTGAAGTCATTATCTTTTTGCTCTTCATTTTTATTTGATGAATCTCTTTTAAAAAAAGCCAAAACGAAATCCTTTACTAGAAATTTTAATAGTTCTATTAGACTTCTTGCATAACCCCTTATAGCCTCAGGCTTATCTATGAGTTGCCCAAAGGGAGGACTTAGAAGTAGCAATCTTGCACAAAACTTTTTATCGCAATAGCTTTGGCTATTACTCAAAACTAGCGAAAGCGGTTGCATCGCAAAGTTTCCTGAAAAAAGGTTTTGCACAATCTTACCACTTCTAAGTCCTCTGAGACTACAAGGGTTTATGCAAGAAGTCTAATTATACAATAAAATTTATAAAAGCTCCATTTAACGCTCATTTTGTTACAATGGAGCTATGTTTTTAAGATCGTTTTTTACAAATAGTATAGGTATTTTAGTCTCCCGTATATTTGGTTTTATAAGAGATTTATTGATGGCTTCAATTTTGGGAGCAAATATATATAGTGATATATTTTTTGTTGCTTTTAAGCTTCCAAATCTTTTTAGAAGAATTTTTGCCGAAGGTGCTTTTACTCAAAGTTTTATACCTAACTTTGCTAAGGCTAAAAGAAAATCTTTTTTTGCATATAATATTTTTATACACTTTTTTCTATTTTTGCTTCTATTTTCTTTGATTGTAACAGTTTTCAGTGGTTTTTTTACAAAGGTTATAGCTATAGGTTTTGATGATCAAGAGGTAAAGCTTGCTTCCACCTTTGTAGCAATCAACTTTTATTATCTGCCTCTTATATTTTGTGTCTCATTTTTTGCCGCCCTCCTCCAGTATAAAAATCATTTTGCTACCACTGCTTTTTCAACAGCTCTTTTGAATATATCTATAATAACAGCTCTTTTAATCACTAAAGATTTAAATAAAATAGAGATAGTATATGCTATAAGTTATGCAGTTTTAGCAGGAGGTTTGCTCCAGGTTTTTGCGCACATTATCGCACTTAAGCAAAAGAGACTTATTAGAATTTTTATAGTTGGCTATAGATTTTCAAAACGGAAAAAAGAGCCAAAACAATCGAGTATATTTTATAACTCTTTTTATCATGCTATTGTAGGTAATTCAACTGCTCAATTATCAGCTTTTTTAGATACATGGTTAGCTAGTTTTTTAGCAAGCGGGAGCATAAGTTACCTCTACTATGGTAATCGTGTTTTTCAACTCCCCCTTGCCCTTTTTGCTATCGCTTTGAGTGTTGGAATTTTTCCCAAAATAGCAAAAATGTTAAAAATAGGGGATGAAAAAAGAGCAAGAGAACTCCTGAAAAACTCTTTTTGGTTTTTAACTTTTACTCTAAGCGTATTTATGCTTGGAGGTATAATTCTAAGTCAAGAGATAATAAAAATCCTCTTTCAAAGAGGCTCTTTTGATGCGATAAACACTATCTTTACTTCAAGAGTTTTAACAATGTACCTTATAGGACTTTTGCCTTTTGGTTTATCAAAAATTTTCTCTTTATGGCTCTATTCAAAAAATCAGCAAAGAGTTGCAGCAAAAATTTCACTCTACTCTCTTGTTTCAAATGTCATTCTCTCTCTTGTTCTTATAAAACCGTTGGGGGTGGTAGGTTTGGCGCTTGCTAGCTCTATCTCTGGATTTATTTTATTTATTTTTACTATCAAAGCATTTGGTGTAAAAGAGTTTTTAGATATAATCTCTTTTAAAAAAATTTTACTACTTTTTATAGTGATACTTTTGGAGATCACTATACTATTGCTATCTAAGGAAATAATTGATGTATATATATGATTCTGTTTCAAAGAGAAAAGTACCTTTTGAGCCTATTGTGAAAGGTGAGGTAAAGATGTATGTTTGTGGTCCGACTGTTTATGATGATGCGCATTTGGGGCATGCTAGAAGCTCTATCGCTTTTGATCTGTTGAGGCGAGTATTGGTGAGTTTGGGATATAGGGTGACATTTGTCAAAAATTTTACTGATATAGATGATAAAATCATAAAAAAGATGCAAGAGAGCGGAAAAAGCCTAGAAGAGATAACAAATCACTATATAAAAAGATATAAAGACGAGATGCACAAACTAGGTGTTAAAGATGCTGATATAGAGCCTAAAGCTACTCAGACAGTAGATGAAATCATAAGTTTTATACAAGTTCTACTTGATAAAAAGTTGGCCTACAAGTTAGATGACGGTATCTATTTTGATACATCCAAAGATGAAAAATATCTTAGCCTCTCCGGTATGCAGATAGAAGAAGAGAATCTTCAATCAAGAGTATGCCCCATGAATCAAAAAAAAGATTTGAAAGATTTTGCTCTTTGGAAATTTTCAAAAAAAGGAGAGCCGACTTATAGTGCAAATTTTGGAGATGGAAGACCGGGATGGCACATAGAGTGCTCTTGTATGATAAAAAAACATATAGCAAATCTAAATACTCCATACCAGATAGATATACATGGCGGCGGAATGGATCTACTTTTTCCTCATCATGAGAATGAGGCTAGTCAAACTAGATGCGAAAGTGGACAAGAGCTTTCAAAATATTGGATGCATAATGGTTTTGTTACGATAAATGATGAAAAGATGAGTAAATCACTTGGAAATAGTTTTTTTCTCAAGGATGCATTGGCTGAATATGATGGGGAAATTTTGAGATTTTATCTTTTGTCCACACACTATCGTGCAAATTTTAATTTTTCGCAAGAAGATTTGCTTATCTCAAAAAAGAGACTAGATAAGATTTATAGACTCAAAAAGAGAGTTTTTGGTGCAAAAAATACGATTGCAAATAAAAATTTTATCGCAAATTTAAAAGAAGCTCTAAGTGATGATTTGAATATATCAAAAGCTTTAAGTGTTATAGATGAGATGACTTCTAGTATAAATGAAAAATTAGACACAGAACCAAAAAACAAGGCTTTGAAATCCGAAGCAATGGCAAATATAGAATTTTTGGATAGGGTTTTGGGGATAGGATATAAAAATCCATACGCATACTTCCAGCTAGGTTTGAGCCAAGAGCAAAAAAGAGAGATAGAAGAGTTGATAGAAAAAAGAGATAGAGCCAAAAAAGAGAAAGACTATGCGTTAGCAGATGAGATAAGAGCTAAACTTACAAAACAAAAAATACAACTTATGGATACAGCAGAGGGCACACAGTGGGAAAAAATAGATGAACAGTAACTTGGGAAAAATTCTAAAAAGATTTACTCCATACTATAAAGATTATATACCACACTTCATCTTTGCAGTTATAGGTATGATTTTAGCTTCTAGCGGAACTGCGGCATCTGCATATCTAGTGAAGCCTCTACTTGATAAGATTTTTATAGCCAAAGATGAAAATATGCTCTATCTTCTGCCTTATGCTATTATCGCAGTCTATGCACTTAAAGAGTCGGGAAGATATATGCAGGCTTATTTTACTGAGTACATAGGTCAAGATATAATAAGAAGATTTAGAGACAGACTTTTAAAAAATATACTCTCACTCGATATCGCCTTTTTCCATAAGTACCGCACGGGTGAGCTTATCAGTAGAAATACAAATGATGTAGAGAGAATCCGGCTTGTAGTATCAAATATAATACCTGAGTTTTTTAGAGAAATTTTTACTATTATCGGACTTGTAGCTGTTGTCATTTATCAAAGTAGTGAGTTGGCATTTTACTCATTGATTATCATGCCTATGGCAGTATATCCTCTAGGTATATTAGCAAAAAAGATGAAAAAAATTTCAAGAATGTCTCAGGAGAAGATCTCTGATCTCACAGCTAGACTTAGTGAGATATTTAACAACATAGAGATTATAAAAGCAAACAATGCAAGTGAGTTTGAACATAAGCTTTTTGAAGAAGATAATAAAAAGTATTTCAAGTTAAACATGAAGAGTGTGAAGATAACCCAGCTTGTCAGTCCACTAATGGAGACACTAGGTTCTATTGGAGTTGCGGTTGTTATTATAGTGGGTGGTAAAGAGGTGATAGAGGGAGGTATGAGTGTAGGTAGTTTTTTCTCATTTTTAACAGCTCTTTTTATGCTATACACTCCTATCAAAAGGATTTCAGGGCTCTATAATCGTATGCAAGATGCAGTAGCTGCTAGTGAGAGAATCTTTTTCTTACTTGACCAAAAGGCTAAGATAAAAAGCGGAAATCTAAAATTACCACAAAACATAACAACCATAAACTATAAAGATGTAGTCTTAAAGTATGGTGATAAAGTTGCACTTGAAAATATAACATTTGAAGCCAAAAAAGGTGAGTTTATAGCTTTTGTAGGGGATAGTGGTGGTGGAAAAACTTCACTTGTAAACTTGCTTGTAAGATTTTTTGATCCAAATGCCGGTAAGATTACCATAAATGATATAAATTTAAAAGATTTTGATATAAAGGATTTAAGAGAGCATATAGCCATAGTTACACAAAGAGTCTATATCGTACATGATAGTGTTGCTGCAAATATCTCTTATGGCCAAAAAATAGACACAAACAGAGTTATTGATGCACTAAAAAAAGCAAATGCTTATGATTTCATAGAGAGTTTGCCAGAAGGTATTGAGACACAACTTGATGAATTTGGCACCAATCTTTCAGGTGGACAGAGACAAAGAATAGCCATAGCAAGAGCTATATATAAAAATCCTGAAATTCTTATTTTAGATGAAGCAACAAGTGCGCTAGATAGCAAAAGTGAAGAGAAGATTAGCCAAGCTATAGAAAATATAATAAAAGATAAGATAACATTTGTAATAGCCCATAGATTAAGCACTATCAAAAAGGCGGATAAAATCATAGTTCTTAAGCATGGTAAGATAAAAGATATAGGAAGTGACAGAGAGTTAGAAAAAAGGAGTGAAGAGTATAGAAAACTAAAGGGTTTACAAATCTCCAAAGAATAGATCAAGTTTTAGATAAATTCTATAATTTGCTCTATATTTATTCTCTTTTGAAAAATCTACCCCGGGGTTTATTTCGTAAAATATCCATTTTTTATAGATATTTTGTCTATACGATATTTGGGTCAAATAATCATTGATTCCATTAAATTTTTTTGTATTTTTAGTAGTTTTATCTGTGATGTATTCATAATCCGTGTTGCCATAAAATGCTTGAGTAAATTTAAAACCGATATTTGAATTTAGTGTCCAAAAAAGATGAAAGGTCATATCATAATCCATGCCTTTATATCTAGATTTTGTTCCTCTTCCTAGTTCTGTTCTAAAGAGTAGATTTTTATCTATAAGTTTGTCTATATATACTCTTGTATTCTCTCTAAAATGCTCTTTTGAAGAGTATTGAAAAATCTGAACAGGCTCTATAGAAAAATTATAAAATCTCTTGTTGAGCGAAAATCTTGCCTTTATAAATGGGTAGAGACTGCGAATACCAAAAGAGTACTGTGCATCAATTTTCTTGCTAATTTTTTTCATCAAACTAATACCTATGGCTGCACTGTTTTCTTCATAATGTTTTTTATCCAAAATATTGTTGAAATTATCGTTGTTTAAATCATTAATAAAAAGTTTTAAATTTTTACTGCTCCTTTTTAGATCAACTCTTGCATGTATATTTACACTAAAATCATTACTTTGGATAGAGTTGTATCTATAATCACTAGAGACTC
>JALVAU010000213.1 GCA_027011025.1 Campylobacteraceae bacterium
TAGATATAAAAATATAATGGACAGGATAGACAAATACTACATAATGTCAAAATTATCCAGTTCAAAAAAGATTTTTTACGGAACAGTTGATTTTGATTATTATGATTCTATGGATCTTTTTAAGATATTTAAAAACATCTTTGCAAAATCCAATAAAATCAGTTTAAACAATATCTACAAGGGCATACCACTAAGTGAAAAAGTAACTATTGTCGGTTTTACTGAAGGCGTAATGCAAGTTAAAATAAAGGCTGAAAAATTATCATTTTATCAAAAAGAAAAATTTACTTTTCTTCAGCATGATTCGATTCCAGATATAATCAAAGCAAGTATTTTGAAGATAGACACAAACAAACAACTGCTCGTATTGGGAAATTTGGAACTTATAGATAACTCACCAATAGCAAGAGCAGATATAAGAGTCGAACCAAATCAAAAAATTCATGCTCTAATCACCAAAGAGAATAAAAAAGTAGCCGAGGGTACTATTTTAAGCATTTCAGAGGGCTCTATATCACTTGATAGCACTCCAAATCAGATTAGAGATATACTAAATCAAAATATATTCCATAAAGAGTTGGAGATAAAATTTCAACTACCAAACAGTAAAAATTTTCTCTCACCAATAAAAGTAAAAGCTTATATTTTCAGCATAATAGACAATCGCATTATAGTGACTATATCACCAACAACAATTGAAAAAACAAGAATCAGGGATTATATATCAAAACAACAAAATGAACTTTTGGTGGCACTCAAACGAGAATTAAACAAATAAAAAGTATAATTCCCGTGAAAAATATAAATATTAAGGATATTTATGGATCTTAAATCCGTCGCTTATATGCAAAAACCAAGTAAAACTTCTGATAAACTTTTTCCTCGCATATTGCTAAGCATAACTTTTGTTTTATTTGTTGCCTACTATGTATACTCATTTTCTACCGGTACCACAAACGGTATATTGCTTATCATATCTGCTATATTTGGTGCTTATATGGCAATGAACATAGGTGCAAATGATGTTGCAAACAATGTCGGACCTGCTGTAGGATCAAATGCCCTGAGTATATTTTGGGCCATTATACTAGCGGCAACTTTTGAATCAGCAGGAGCACTTATAGCCGGTGGTGATGTTGTAGGAACTATCAAAAAAGGTATCATAAATCCCGCCCTTATACAAAATGCTGATGTTTTCATATGGATTATGATGGCAGCACTTCTTGCAGGTGCGCTATGGCTCAATCTAGCAACTGCTTTTGGGGCTCCGGTATCTACAACTCACTCTATAGTTGGCGGAGTAACAGGTGCAGGTATAGCAGCAGCTGGCTGGAGCATAGTAAGCTGGTCAAAAATGGGAGCAATAGTAGCTAGCTGGGTGATTTCCCCTCTGCTTGGAGGATTGATTGCTGCTGGATTTTTAATTTTTATCAAAAAAACCATTATTTTTAAAGACGACCAGAGACTTGCTGCCAAAACGATAGTGCCTATACTTATCGCGATAATGACTTGGGCATTTTCTACATATATACTTCTAAAAGGTTTTAAACACATAATCAAACTGAATTTTATAACCGCAAGTGCATCTGGCCTGGTGATTGCACTGCTGTTGTACTTTCTAACAAGACCCTCCATTTTAAGAGCTGCGGATAAACTTCCAAATACTAGAGTTGCTATCAACAAACTCTTCAATATCCCCCTCATATTTTCAGCCGCACTACTCAGTTTTGCACATGGTGCAAATGATGTTGCGAATGCAGTAGGACCGCTTGCAGCTATAAATGATACCATCATGAACAGCAGCTTTTCTGCAAAAGCCCATATACCTCTTTGGGTTATGATAGTAGGAGCTTTGGGTATTTCACTTGGATTAGCACTTTATGGTCCAAAATTGATAAAAAAAGTAGGTAGCGAGATAACTGAGCTAGATCAGATAAGAGCTTTTTGTGTTGCTATGGCAGCTGCTATCACAGTCATTATAGCTAGTCAATTGGGACTCCCCGTAAGCTCAACACATATTGCACTTGGCGGTATTTTTGGTGTAGGTTTTTTAAGAGAGTACCTAACAAGAAATGAAGTCCAAGAGATAAAAGAGGAGATCAAAAAAACTCATCTTCAAGAGCAAATGGAAAAATTAGAAGAGTATAAAAATGAACTAGAATCATTAGGTAAGCTTAAAAAGGTAGATCCATATCTTATAAAAAATCTTATGAGTAAAATCAATGAAGAGAAAAAAGTTATAAACAAAATAGATGCTGGTAAAGTCCATATGAGTAAGATAGAGAAAAAAGCTGTAAAAGTAGTAAAAAAACACGAACTTGTAAAACGATCTGCTATAAAGATGATAGTAGCCGCATGGTTGATAACAGTACCTGCTGCTGGGGTTTTAGCAGCTATGCTATACTAT
>JALVAU010000214.1 GCA_027011025.1 Campylobacteraceae bacterium
TTTTCTTTTAGGCTAACGCCACTTTTTAAATCTATAGCATCTGGAAATATATATTGATTGCTTGTGAATACCGAGACTTTTTGTGAGCCTTTACCATCAGTGATAAAAAGTGTAACATAGTCTAGACCTTTTGATATGTTTTCTCTTGAGGTAACTTTTATCTTGATATTTGGTATGGGAATTCTTGATTTAAAGTGAGCTATTATCTCTTTATTTGTAGCGCTAAACAGAGTCGAATAGATAAATACTATAGATAAAATTATACTTTTTTTCATAAATAACTGCCTTTTGTTTTATATGCAAAATTGTATATCTTTTGCATAAATAGTTTATAAATGACACCGTACTATTGATGCATATATCATATAATTATATGATATATCTTCTGTTATCCTCTTTTTTAATATCGCTAAAATTGTCTAGATAGTCAAGGTAAGCTACCAAATATTTTCTGCTGAAGTTATAATATTTTCTGAAGTTGGAGATATCTATATAACCATTATTTGAGGCAATTTCTCTCATTCTTATTGTTATTTGGCTTAGTGCTTTTGCTTCTACAAAAAGATTATGCGTTAATCTGACCACTTTTTGGGATTTTGTCAGTTTTTTTAAGGCGCTATCTCCAATTTTCCTATCAATATCTAAGCTATCATATATGTTATATGGGGCATCAGGTGTAAAAGATGATTTTTTTAGTATCTGGTAAATATTTTCCTCTACATGTGTATCAATATTTTTGATCTCTACGCTTGCATTTTTATATATTCCATTTTCATATACTAAAAAATTCTCTTCGCAAAGTTTATCTAATACACTTTGAAGCAGACCGGTGCTTGCCCATTTTAGTTTTATTGAGAGTGAATTTGGTGATAAAAGGGCATATTCATTTTTTTCATATATCTGTCTAATCATATTTTCCAAGTCATTTTTGATTTTGATCGGATATATCACAAGTTCTTTGTTATCAACAAAGACACTCTTTAGAGTTTTTGCAAGAGCTATAGCATCTTTATGGCTCAATCCAAATCTTTGATTTGATGAAATTAAGCCAAAACCTTTTTTATGAACAGAGCATAGAAGTGAAAAAGCACTTTTGAAATCATCATTTTTTAATGCGTTCAGTAAGTCTAGTTTAACTCTTTTTTTTAAAGGGTCTTTGATCGGATTTAGAACTCTGCCACCACCTATAATTCTACCCGCATTTGACAATATAAAGAGTTCATTATGCATCAAAAAGATTTTCTCTTTAAAGTGCAATGTTGCAAATCCCTCTTCAGAAGATAATTCTGTCTCTAGGAGTAGAATTTTGGCTTCTACTTGTTTGGTTCCTATAAAAACCTGCGAAGTAGTACCGTGTCTTATCTCATGTCCGTTTGTGCTTTTGAACCATACATCCACACTGTTGAATCCTTTCATAAATCCTTTCTTGCAAAGAAGTGTTCCTTTTTTGAGAGGTCTTTTTGAATTCCCCTGTATATTTATGGCTGTTCTTTGTGAAATTGATGCTTTTATGACATCTTCATCGTGCACTTGTAGGTTTTTTATTTTATATTCGCTTTTTGTTTCGGGTGCAAAAATCTTATCCCCAACTTTGATTTCTCCCTCAAGTATTGTTCCTGTAACAACTTGACCAATACCACTGAGAGAAAATGATCTATCTACATAGTATCTAAAAGGACCATCACTATCTCTTTGCACGGACGGCAAGCTAAAAAGTATATCTTTTAATTTTTTTATAGATTGTTCGCTATAGATGCTTGTTTCACATAAATCATATATCCTTAAGTTTGATAGATTCTTAATGTGCTCATCTATCTCTCTTCTTCTTTTTGATATAGTGTCTGCGTCTGCTAAATCGCTCTTGGTTAAAACAACAATGATATTTTCTACATGTAAGAGGTTTAGTATATCTAAATGCTCGATAGTTTGAGGCATTAATCCCTCATTTGCATCTACTACAACCATACATGCATCAAAACCAAAAGCACCGGCAACCATATTTTTCAGAAGTTTTTCGTGTCCGGGAACATCGATAAAAGCAACATTTGTATCACTATTTTTCATGTGTGAAAAGCTAAGATCGATAGTAATACCACGCCTCTTTTCCTCATCTAAACTATCGCCACTAAATCCAGTAAGTGCTTCGATGAGGGCAGTCTTTCCATGATCAACATGTCCGGCTGTTCCTACTATTATGTGTTTCATATATTTACACTCCTGTTTTCAATTTTTACTAATTCGTCAGCTATCATCTCGGCTTGTTTGAGTACAGTCTCAGTTGCTAATTTTTGCATATCTGGCGGGTAGCCAAACTGTCTGAGGGTTCGTTTTACTATCACTTTTAGTTTAGCTCTTACACTCTCTTTGATAGTCCAGTCTATCGAAGTATTGGCTCGTACTCTCTGTG
>JALVAU010000215.1 GCA_027011025.1 Campylobacteraceae bacterium
GCTCTAGGTGGGGAGCCAAACTATTTTCAAAGCGGAAGCACAAAAGATATAGAAGTAGTTGATATACATGGAGTAAAACTCTCTATACTTATCTGTTTCGAATTAAGATTTATAGAGCTTTGGGAGAAGCTTAGAGGCTCAGATATTATCTTAATACCATCATATTGGGGAAAGCCTAGAAAATCACACTTAAGAGCACTCAGCACTGCTCTAGCTATAGCAAATCAATGTTTTGTAGTGGTGTCAAATAGCGCAGATGAAGATATGGCATCGGGAAGCTGTGTAATTGATCCGTTTGGAGAGGTAGTTGAGGGAGATGACTTGAGACTTATAAGTGCAAAGTATGAGGGAAGATTGATAAAAAAAATGAGAAGATATATGGATATAGGACTAATCAGATGATAAGAGATGAGAATTTTGCCCTAAAGATGAGGTTGGAAAAATCAAAAAAAATGGCAGATGAGATAGCAAAAATATGCCAGATAGACAAGAGTGTTTATGATGCTCTAGCAAGTAGTGAAAGAGAGCTTTTTGTGCCAAAAGGGTTTGGGAGACATGCTTATAAATTAGACGCTTTACCCTTAGTTGCAGACCAATGGATAAGTTCTCCACTCACAGTTGCAAAAATGACACAAGCTCTTACATGTAGAGGAGTTGACAGTGTATTGGAGATAGGGTGCGGAAGTGGATATCAGGCTTTGATACTGAGCAAGTTAACTCGTAGAGTTTTTAGTATAGAGAGAGTAGAGAGGCTAGCAAAAGAGGCAAAAGAGAGATTTAAAACACTAGGCATACATAGCATAAATGTTAGGTTCGATGATGGGCAAAATGGCTGGAAAGATTTTGCCCCTTATGACCGTATTCTTCTCTCGGCATCTATCAAGGAGGTGCCAAAAAAGCTATTTGAACAGTTGAGAATAGGCGGTATCTTAGTAGTGCCCATAGATAAAAATGGCAAACAAGTTATAACTAGATACATAAAAACCAAGGACAATATCCAAAAACAAGAGTTAGATAGTTGCCTTTTTGTACCTATAGTAGAGGGTAAAACTAGATAAGATAATCATTTTTTTATTTGGCTTCATTTATCATTTTATCAATCAAAATAAACAATTTTTTACTCTCATCTTCTGCTTTTTTAAAATGCTCAATAACAACATTGATATCTTGTAGACATATCCCTGTTTTTACGCACTTTAAGGCTTCTATTGCATTTTGATGTACTTTGCTGTGAGGTTCTTCTATTAGAGTATAGGATGGGGTCTTTGAAAAAAGTTCTTTGCCTGCACTGTTAAACCACTTACCAAAACGACAACTATTATGATCTGAAAGCTCTGTGTCTTTATTGTTGAATACACCATTATAGGCATTAACTTTGAAGAGTACATGGTCTAGTTTTGCCAATGTTGCAAAGAGTTCATAAGTTGTGTGTTGATTGTCTTTCTCAATTATTCTAGAATTCTCTATTAGTTTATTTAGAGTTGCTTTGAACTTATCAAGATTAGTTACAGAAGAGTTTGCCTCGTGTTCTAATCTTTCACTATCTTCATGCATTGAGGAGGAATTTTGTTTTAGCGTGCTTATGTTGATTTCAACTTCAGAAGTTGCCTTTTGAGTTCGTTCAGCTAGTTTTCTGACTTCATCGGCAACAACAGCAAACCCTCTGCCGTGCTCTCCTGCTCTTGCTGCCTCAATGGCCGCATTTAGTGCGAGTAGATTTGTTTGGTCAGAGATATCTTTTATCAGGTTTATAACTTCAGATATAGAGATTACGCTATTATTTAAATCTTGGGCATTATTTCTTAACTCATTGGCCATTTGTATGATAGAATCTACATTAAATATACTATTTACATTTTCTTCTACTTCTGATATGATTTTTATACCATCAAGGTTTATCCTGTTGATTTCATCTTGTTTTTCTATATTGCCTTCAATCTCTCTTTGAATAAACGATATGTTGTCTATACAGCCATTTGTTAGATTTTGAGTAAGAGTATTTTTAAGTTTATTTTCCTCTATAATATCTCGAGTATGTTTTTCTTTTGATTTATAGGAGTCATTCTCTGCTTTAAGAGATGTAATTTCTGACTCTAAAAGCTCTATTTTTTCTTTGAGAGTTTTATTTTCTAATTGAAGTATTTTTTTAGAATTACTGAACATAGCCATAGCTTCCTCCTATTTTTATTATATTTAATATTGATACTGTATCATAATAGTATCTCTTAAATGTCGTTTTTTGCTTAATATATGGTTTTATGGTAAAATTTGCTAAAAAAAGGAGAAAAAATTATGAAGAGAATTTTTGTGCCTATGTTGGCACTTTTTGCGTTACCGCTAGCTTTGTCTGCTAGCAGTTATACTATTGAGTTAGGTATTGTTACTACACCAAACTCATTTCACTATAAAGCAGCCCAAAAATTTAAGGATATAGTTCAAAAAGATAGTGGCGGAGATATGGTGGTAAATATACACCACTCAAAATCTGTGGGTAGTGAGACCAGTATATTGCAACAATTACAACTAAATGCACTCCAGATGGGTGTTATAACTGCCGGTCCTATCGATAAGTTTGTTCCCTCCATCAAAGCGATAGAGTTCCCATTTATATTTGATAGTTTTGCAAAAGTTGATAAGATACTTGATGGTAAAATCGGACAAGAGATTTTGAAAAGTTTTAAATCTGCAAACTTAGTAGGTTACCACTTTTTGGAAAATGGTTTTAGAAATATAACAAACTCAAAAAAACCAATCCATTCGGCAAGTGATGTAAAAGGTTTAAAAATCAGGGTCATGAACTCTCAACTTCAGATAGACATATGGAAAGATATAGGTGCAAATCCAACCCCTATGCCATGGCCTATATATACTCAACTATCTCAACATGTTATAGATGGACAAGAGAATCCTCTAGCTGTTATCGACCAGTATAAACTATATGAAGTACAAAAATACCTCACTCTAACTAGACATGTTTACTCTGCTTTGGTTTTTGTCGGCAGTAAGGGTTTTTATGATTCACTTCCTAAGAAATATCAAGAGTTACTCTTTAAGGCCAGCAGAGAAGCTTCAATATATGAGAGAAAATTAAATAGAGACAAGGCTAATTTCTTCTTGAGCGATTTAAGAAAACAGGGTATGATTATAGATGAAAATCCTGATCTTGCCTCTTTTAAAGCTAAAGTAAAACCTCTTAAGAGTCAATTTAACGGAGTTGCAAAAAAGTATCTTGAAGAGATTTTAGCACAGTAAAATATGGGTAAAATTGCCAGATTTATCTCAACTCTAAGCGATATGGCAAACAAGCTGATAAGCAAGTTTGTCGTATCACTTCTATTTTTGCTATCTTTGCTTTTAGGCATAGCTGTTTTTTATAGATATGCTCTAAATGACTCAATATATTGGTCAAATGAAGTGGCTCGTTATCTTTTGGCATACATCGTTTTTCTAGGCTCTACTATGGCTCACAAACACAAAGCACACATAAGAATTGATACGATTTTTTTATACATATCAGACAATATGAGAAAAAATATCGAAATTTTCATCGCTATATTGTTTATAGCTTTTTGGACAATGATAGTCTTAGGTTGCATCAAGCTTTTCCCGCTCTTTATGATGCAGACAACCGCAACTCTCCAAATCCCCTATGCGATCCCTTTTGCAGCTTTGCCTCTATCTGCCGTGATTTGGATACTCTACTGTATAGATGACATATTAAAAGAGGTCGTTAAAAACAGATGATATTTTTACTTTTGCTTCTTTTGGTGCTTATACTTTTATCTATTCCGGTATTTTTATCTATCGGTATATCAACTGCTGTTGCCTTTGTTGCTTCAAATTTACCACTTTTTATGGTACCTCAAAAGATGTTTGACGGTGTGAACTCTTATGTTCTTTTGGCAGTTCCTCTGTTTATGTTGGCAGGAAGCTTGATGGATCAAGGTGGTATCTCAAAGCGACTTGTTGATTTTTCTGAGTCACTTGTAGGGCATTTTAAAGGTGGTTTAGCTATAACATCTATACTCTCAAGTATGCTTTTTGCCGGGGTTTCAGGCTCTGCTGCTGCCGATACTGCTGCGGTGGGTTCGGTTTTGATACCCTCCATGAAAGATAAAGGCTATGATAAAAATTTTGCAGCTTCCATCATAGCAACCGGTGGCTCTATCGGAGTGATTATTCCGCCAAGTATTCCTATGATTATATTTGCATTTATCGCAAATATATCTGTAGGCAAGCTCTTTTTAGCGGGCGTATTGCCGGGATTGCTTATAGGTTTGTCGCTTATAGCATTGGTTGTTTTTAAGACTAGAAATTTTAATATGGATAGTGGTAAAAGAGAGTTTAGTTTTGTCAAATTTAAAAAAGCATTTAGAGATGCTATCTGGGCTTTGGGCATACCTTTTATCGTTGTCGGTGGCATACTCGGAGGGCTTTTTACTGCCACTGAGTCGGCCGCAGTTGCAGTTTTGTACGCTTTTTTTGTAAGTAGCGTGGTATATAGAGAGCTTAATTTTAAAAAGATATATAAGGCTGCGATTTATGCGATAAATACAAGCTCTATCATACTCATCATCATCTCAATAGCAACAGTTTTTTCTTGGTTTCTCTCCATGCATAATGTACAGCAGTTACTCACAAACAGTTTTTTACTGTTAGGAGATAACAAATACATACTTCTTCTAGCGATAAATCTTTTTCTGCTTGTTATGGGAACATTTGTGGAGACTACGGCATCTTTGATACTCTTTGTACCGGTTATCACACCGCTATTAAATAACTTAGGTGTAGATCCTTTGACTTATGGTGTGATGATAGTAACAAACCTTGCTATAGGTATGCTAACTCCACCACTTGGTATATGTTTGATGGTCTCTAGCTCTATCGCACAAAGTAAGATATTAGAGATTTCAAAAGCTATTATCCCATTTTTATTGATAATGATTTTTGATCTACTCTTGATAACTTTTGTACCATTTTTTACTACATTTTTGCCGTCTATTTATTGATAATACTCCTCATCTCTTCTGTCTGAGACAAACATGTGCCCGGGTGCGTGTGTGATCGCAAAAGGGAGTTTTACATCTAGCAGAGCATTTTGAGGAGTTACACCGCATGGCCAAAAGAGTGGAATTTCATCTTTTTTTATCTCGACTGCATCACCATATTCGGGATTGTTTATATCTTTGATACCTATCATTTCGGGGTAGCCTACTTGGATGGGAGTTCCATGCATATTTGGGTAGTGGCTAGTAACTACACAAGCATCTGCTACTCTCTCTTTTGCGATTGGTCGCATGGATACGACCATATCTCCTCTCCAGATACCCACAGGATTTAATTTTATATTTGTGCTATACATAGAGACATTTACATTTTGTTCCACATGTCTTAAGCCTATACCTGCTTTTAAAAGCGATGATTCAAAGGTGAAACTACAACCTATCAGAAAAAAGACTAGATCATTATCATAATACTCCTCTATGCTTTGAACTTGTTTTGTAACTTTCCCATTTTCGATGATATTGTATAGGGGAAGTTCATTTAAAAGATTTGCATTGTCTGCTAAAACTTTTGTTTTGTATCCATCCTCTACTACTTCAAGAAGTGGCATAGCTTTTGAATTTTTTTTAGTAAATTCTTCAAAACTCTTAGCATATTTTTTGGGAATCACAAACATATTTGCCTGCACAAACCCTTCACAATATCCCGCAGTTGGCTTTACAAACTCACCCTTTGCTATCTTAGCTCTTAACTCTTTTGCATTCATGGTAGTTCCTCTTTTTATAGTACAACAAATCAAAACTAATATTTTATCAAGGAGAATTTGATTTTTTCTTACGGAACGGTTGAAAGATTGTTAAAAATGCAAAACTCGCTCTGCTCAAAGAGTTGCATTTTTGCTTTTAGCACACAATCTTTCAACCTAAAAACCAAAATCCTCTCTTCGATATTATTTTTGATTTATTGTACTTTTGTAGCTCTTTTTAAGCTTTTTAATTATAGAATAATTTACCATGAAAAACAATAAAACAGTAGATGAAATCATATTAAACTACTCCACAAGGGGTATGGATCTGTTACAAAAAGAGTATCCAAGAACTCAATTTTGTAGAAAAGCGGTAGAGAATTTTCTCGAACTAGATAGCGGAACAGTATTTTTATATACAGGTTTTTATGTGCAAGGTCATGCTGAAACTGATGGACCGGTAGGGACATATTTTTTAGCTTTGGCACTTGAAAAGTTGGGTTACAAGCCTGTAATTGTAAGTGATAGATACTGCTTGGAGTATTTTAAAGATATAACTCCTTTATATATGCCTTTAAGTGGGGTAAGAAAAAAAGAGAATAAAAAAATCTTAAAAGAGTACAACCCTATCTGTCATATCTCCATAGAGAGGCTAGGGCGAGATGAAGAGGGGAAATATCTAAATGCAAAAGGCATAGATATAGGTGAATTTACTGCTCCTTTAGATGAGCTTTTTATGCAAGCAAATAAAAGTGCTCCTACATTTGCCATAGGTGATGGTGGAAATGAAATAGGCATGGGAAATTTTAGAGAATTTATCAAAAATACTCTACATGTAAGCCCTTGTGTTGTTGAGTGTGATTATCCTATCATCGCTTCTGTTTCAAATTGGGGGGCTTATGGATTTATCGCTTATTTGCAATTCTTTACTAGAAAAAAACTGCTTCCTTCCATAGACGAGGTTGAAGAGTATATGGAGCATATCTTAAGTCTTGGCTGCATAGATGGAATCACAGGTAAAAATGAAAAGTCCGTAGATGGCAAAGAGTGGCACACCGAAGAGGAGATGCTCTTAGCATTGAATCGTGCTATCTCTTAAAAATTAAAATTTTACTGGATTTAATATTTATACAAAATTTAAAGCGGTATCTCTTGAGCAAACGGATTATTGGGTTTGATATCTATCTGATACCCCAAAATATTTAAAACTCTATCAAGGGTGACGATGGATATATTTGCAATATATCCATTTTCAAGTTTAGAGAGTGTATTCCTGCTTATACCTACGGTTTTTGCTAAAGCTTCTTGACTTATCTTTTTCTCTTTTCTAAAGCCTTTAACTTTACTTCCAATCTCTGATAGTATCATCACTTATCTCCTTTAAAGGTTTACCTCTTAGTGATAACTGCCAACTATCAAGCATTCTTTTTCCTATCACCTTAAAATGAGGATTGTTTTGTATATAGTTTTCTAACTCTTTTATAGAGTCTTTTAAGGCATCTTCACACTCTTCATAATTTTGCAAAGCCTCTTTTTTTGAAAGAAGGCAGTATTTTTGACCAAAACTTATCAAAGTATCTTTTGAGTGCCATATTTTTTTGCCATCAAGTGTTAAAGCAGGTTTATCTTTAAAGATATAAGCAGTAGTGGTTACAATATCATAGGCGGGGGCTAACTTTATAGTTTTAAAATCTCTATCAAAAAGGAGTCCAAAATTTTTGAGATGAGCATCCCCGTTTTTTAAAAGATAATTCATAACTACTGTTTTAAAAAATTGTTTCATAGAAGTAGTTTTGTTAGTTGAAAATCGGAGTATTATTTTTGATACTTGTTCATAACTGCCTTGGTATTTATTTATCCTGTTTTTATCCATAAGTGATAAAACTTCCTCAAATCCCAAAACTTCATTATTATTAAATATAAACTTTTCGACAAGCAAGAATTTTTTGTTTTTAGATAGTTTGATATTTGGTATCTTAACTCCTGCTCTTTTGAGAGCTTTTAATGAAAAATACTCATTTTCCGCCAAATACACAAACTCATCACCCCAAGTTTTGATGATATACTCTTTAAAGTCCAAAGAGTCTTTGTCCTTAACCAAAGCTACTGTTTTTGGCTGAACTCCTGAGATGGAGTTTTTATCCAAAAAAGTATTTAGCAAGTGATTAAAGGTATCTTTTGTATCATTGCTTAGTATCTCGTCTATATCAAACGAGGGAAATTTTATATCTTTAAAATCACTTTTAAATCCTACTCTTGATATTATATTGGGCGATAAAAGAGAAAAGATAAAATATTCATCTATATAGCCATACTCTTTAATTAAAATATTTTTAAATATTTCATAAAGATAGCCTTCAGGTAAAAAAGTTTCAAAATATGGAGGAAATCTATGTTCCCAAGTATAAAATCTTTGAGAATTCGGCAACGATAAAGATATAGAGTTTTTTAATTCAAAGTCCATATAGTCTAATAAATATGAGTGTTTATCTTGCTTGAAAGTAGCTATTTTAGAATTTTGTAAAAATATATCTACCATTTTATGATACCTTTTGTTTAAATTACTTTACAAGTATATCATAGTTAGGGTATATTGTAAAGTAATTTAAACAATTTTATTTTATTGAAAATAACTTAGTTAGTGTGGTGATAAAGTAATTGTATTTTTTAAGGTAGTCAAAAGTCAAACCCTGACCCCTTCCCACACTTCCCATCCATAGTTCTCC
>JALVAU010000216.1 GCA_027011025.1 Campylobacteraceae bacterium
CTGCATATACAAGTCAAGTATGTAGCAAGTGTGGATATATTGCGAAGAAAAATAGAAAAAGTCAAGAAACCTTTTTTTGTGGTAAAAAGCAAAATGCAGATATAAATGCTTCTAAAAATATTCTAGCTAGAAGTTCTAGCTACCTTAAAGATGTTTTTGCCAAGAGAGCATTTATTCTTGATAAAACGGTCACAAATTTTATTGAGCGACATTCGGTTGTACTATTTTATCTTTTTAAAACAAGAGATATAGGGAAAAATAGTAGTGATATTTCATCGAAGATAAAATCTCAAAACAACTTATGCTACAATAGTTTAGCTAACACTTTAACCTCAAATCCATATTTGACAAATTATCTGAACGGTAATTTTTTAGAAACTCTTAAAGTTTCTAGGTGAGGTGAAACTTGGGATGTAGAAAATTCATAAATAGAGGTAAAAATTCTGTTTTCTATGATTTTCTATTGAAAAAGATACTATGGTATTTTCCACCAAAAACACCATTAAATAGAAATTAAAAGTTTTAATGTCTCATATATACTCCCACGCAGGAGCAATGGGAGCAAGAGAAAGTGAGTGACTATGACTAATTTGGTAGCATTAGTTACTTCTTCTATAGAAAGGATTGTGTGCATTTTCTAATGCTGATTGTTCTGCAAATTTATAATGATCACTAACATTAGAGATATTCCATTTGCTAATATCTTGATTAAAGACATTTGCCATAAAAAACATACCAGTCATTTTTGTTACATTAGAGACATCCCAATTATCTAGTGGTTGATTAAAAACTCCTGTAAAATCAAACATACTACTCATATTTGTTACACTAGAGACATCCCAACTATTTAGTGGTTGGTTAAAGGCTTTTGCACTATAGAACATATCTGCCATATTAGTTACATTAGATACATCCCAACTATCTAATGGCTGATTAAAAGCACTTGTTCCAAGGAACATTTCCCCCATATCAGTCACATTGGAGACATCCCAACTATCTAGTGGTTGATTAAAGTCTGCTTTCTCATAACCAGCTAAGAACATACCTCTCATACTAGTTACACTAGAAACGTCCCAATTGTCTAGAGGCTGATTAAAAGCTTTTGCTACTTGAAACATATAGCTCATATTTTTCACACTTTTTGTATTCCATTCATTTATATTTTGATTAAAATTTTGAATTATTTTTTTTTGTGCTTCCGTATAGAGAGAATTCCAATCACTTCCATCAAATAGATGACTCATATCAGTAATCTTACAAGTATTCACTTGTGTCACATCATCACCATTTCCTATCATTGTTATCAATGCCTCACGAGTAATTGGTGTTCCTTCATCATAATGTTCTTTAGTAGAAATAACTTCATATTCATCTAATAGACCATTACCATTGGTATCTACTCCACTTTTTGTGATGTGTCCTAGACAGTTTGCAGGGACTAAGGGTTCTTCTTTAGTTAGTATATCGTGACTTATAATTATAGTTCTAGTCACTACATCAGCAACATTACCTGCTATATCACTAACAGAGTAAGTCACTGTATAGTTTCCTTCCGAAGAAGTATCAATTGGCAATCCAGTTACTTGGATATTAGCAGTAATATTTCCATCCACATCATCAATAGCCGTCGCTCCTGCATCGGTATAAGTATCATCTACATTTAAAGTTACTGGTGTATTTCCAAGGAGTGTTATAACTGGTTTAGTAGTATCTACTTTGGGGAGATTTGGATTTGATTCATTTATACTCATAAGATCATCAATATACCCCGAACCTTTAATAAAAAATCCATTAACAGAAACAAAATGGTCATTAGGCATAAAAGCATTCCAATCTGCCTCTAAATCTCTTGCAAATGTATGCCATGTTCCATCTGTACTATCTAGACCTAAACCATAATTAACTTTTCCTCCACGGATTTTACCTTTTGCATCTACACTTTGATTTGTATAAGTCAAGTAACGATTTCCATGTTCTGTTGTAATTGGAATATATATTCTAAACGGTTCAGTATACTTCATTGACCATTTAAGCATTTTCTCTGTTCTATTATGCCACGCACCAACATAAGAGGCTCTTCCACTTCTATTACCTAAACTATAACCTGTCCTTTTCCCATTTCCTGTTAATTTAATAACTCGGCTTCCTCTTTGCATATCTGCTACATTTTCAATAGTTGCATTAGTTGTATCACCATAGATTTCCCAACCCGTTATTGCATTATCTTCTGCATCTTCATACATTGTTGCAAATGCTGGTATAGTCCATAAAACTAGACTTGATAGCAAAATACTTTTTAAGAGCTTTTGATTAATTCCCATTTCCAATTCCTTTTCGTTGAATGAATTTAGTAAAAAATTTTTACTAGCTCAAATTCTAGCATATTATTTC
>JALVAU010000217.1 GCA_027011025.1 Campylobacteraceae bacterium
ACTTGGCATACTTTTTCAAGAGATTTAGAGGCTGATTTGCAAGAGTATTCTCCTGAACTTCATGTTTTAAAAACTAGTGGTTTTCTTATTCGTGGTTCAGGGTATATTGATGATGTTATGAGTTTAGGTGATAATGTTTCAGATGTACTAATCAAAGAAGAGCCTCTAATCCCTGCAAACTGTCTAGGACACATTACAAAAAGTGGGGTAGATACCAATGGTAATGGTGTACTAGATGCAAATGAAGTTACTTCGACAGAAGAACATTATGATGAAGGCACTCCGATTACTAGAGAAGTTCTTATAAAAAAAATAGGAAATGGTGATGATATTACACAAGTGAATACTTGTAAGATTACGGATATGCACAGTCTATTTTATGCATATGCATATCCTGAAGCACAGAGAGAAACGGTTAAAAATTTTAATCAAGACATCAGTGGATGGAATACAGGAAGTGTGACGGATATGAGTTATATGTTCTCTGAAGTAGCATCATTTAATCAGCCACTAAATGATTGGGATGTCTCCAATGTTACTAATATGAATGGTCTATTTTATGGTACGGTAGCTTTTAACCAGCCACTAAATAACTGGAATGTCTCTAATGTAACCAATATGCAATTTATGTTCCATGGTGCAACAGCCTTTAATCAACCACTAGATAAATGGAATGTTTCTAATGTGACCAACCTGAATGGAATGTTCTATGAATCAACATCTTTTAACCAACCACTAAATAGTTGGAATATTTCTAGTGTGACTAGTATGGGTTGGATGTTTGTTCGAGCAGTAGCCTTTAATCAGCCACTAAATAGTTGGAATGTTTCTAGTGTAACAGATATGAGTTATATGTTTAGTAGTGCAAAAGCCTTTAACCAGCCACTAAATAGTTGGAATCTTTCCAGTGTAACAGATATGAGTGGAATGTTTAATGGTGCAGAAGCTTTTAACCAGCCCTTAGCCAGTTGGGATGTTTCAAATGTGACCAATATGGGTGGAATGTTTGCGAATACACTAATTTTCAATCAGCCACTAAACAGCTGGGATATTTCCAATGTGACCAATATGAGTGGAATGTTCCATGGTGCAAAAGCATTTAACCAGCCTTTGGACAGTTGGAATGTGTCTAATGTAATCAATATAGGTGGAATGTTTACTAATACAATAGTTTTTAATCAGCCATTAAACAGCTGGAATGTTTCTAGTGTGACCAATATGTATGAAGTATTTCGTGATTCAAAAGCTTTTAACCAACCATTAGATAGTTGGGATGTTTCAAATGTGACTAATATGAGCTTTATGTTCTATAATTCAGCCGTTTTCAACCAAAATATTAGCAATTGGGATGTCTCCAATGTTGAAGACCATGATTTTTTTGCATATAGTTCAGTATTAGAAGATGTACATAATCCTTTTTATGAAAATGAGGGAGGTGGTGCCTGTGATGAAGCTACAGCTATTACTCGTGAAGCACTTATAGAAAAAATAGGAAATGGTGAAGATGTAACCCAAGTAAATACTTGTAAGATTACAGATATGAGTCGTCTATTTGATGTATATTCATATCCTGAAGCACAGAGAGAAACGGTTAAAAAATTTAACCAAGACATAAGTGGATGGAATACAGAAAGTGTGACCAATATGCGTAGAATGTTTCGAAATGCAGTGGCCTTTAATCAGCCGATAGACAGTTGGAATGTTTCAAATGTAACTAATATGTATGGAATGTTTAATAAGGCAATAGTTTTTAATCAGCCGATAGACAGTTGGGATGTTTCTAGTGTGACCAATATGTCTAGTATATTCATAGGTGCAAAAGCCTTTAATCAGCCGATAGACAGTTGGGATGTTTCTAGTGTGACCGATATGAGTTATATGTTCTGGAATGCAAAAGCTTTTAATCAGCCTCTAGAGAGCTGGAATGTTTCTAGTGTGACCAATATGCTTGGTATGTTCTATTCTGCAGTAGCCTTTAATCAGTCACTAAATAGCTGGAATGTTTCTAGTGTGACCACTATGCATTATATGTTCTATCGTGCAACAGCCTTTAATCAGCCTCTAGAGAGTTGGAATGTTTCTAGTGTGACCGATATGCATTATATGTTTAGTAATGCAGAGGCCTTTAATCAGCCTCTAGACAGTTGGGATGTTTCTAGTGTGACTGATATGAAGAAGATGTTTTACTCTGTTTCAGCCTTTAGTAACCATGATTTAAGCAGTTGGAGTGTTACTAATGTAACTAATCATGATAACTTTTCAACTGGGTGGGGAAGTGGTAATACTGAACCAAATTGGAACTAATACTCCACCCTATAAATGAGGTGGTTTTACGCTATAAAGCGATAATTTTACTCCC
>JALVAU010000218.1 GCA_027011025.1 Campylobacteraceae bacterium
GTGATTTAACTCATACAACTTCTCTTTTTGAGGTTTACTTAGTCTATCTATGGCTACATCGTCCAAATTTATAGATTTTAAATACTCTTTTACAAATCTTTTAGGCAGAGGTAAAAGAGAGCTTATCTGTTTCTTGGATTTTTTCTCAAGCAATTTTGAAATATTGACTTTTGGTAAAAAGTCAATACTCACAACTCCTCTTCTCCAATACAATGAAGCATTTAAGACAACAGGACCACTTATACCTTTGTGGGCAAACAACAGATCATCAACAAATATCTTATCCTCTACATGTAGAGCAACTCTACAAGAGATACCACTGAGATTTTTCATCCAAAACTGCTCTTTTTGAAGTGTAAAACCAACAAGTGCCGGAGATGTGGTCTTTATGGTATGTCCAAATTTTTTTGCTATTTTATAACCTATATCACTTGCACCAAGGGAAGCATAGCTTAAACCACCGCTAGCAACAACCAATTTTTTTGCCTTTATCGTAGTCTTTTTATCCGTCTTTATGATAAAATAGTGGTCAAACTCAACATCCACAACAGTATGATTTAAAAATAACGAACAGTCTCCTATTTGCTTTGAAAAAATATCCAAAATATCACTTGAGCTGTTTTTGCAAAAATACTTTTGGTTGTCTTTCAAATCATATTCAAGATTGTATTTTTTAAAAAATTTCAATAAATCACTATTATTGTAGCTTTTAAAGGTCTTGTCCAAAAGCTCTTTATCACCCAAAAAATTACTGCTGTTGATGATTTTATTTGTAAAATTACATCGTCCACCACCAGAGATTTTTATCTTTGGAGCGATTCTGCTAGAACTATCCACCAAAGCGATAGAGTAATTTTTGAGCAAAGAAGCTGCCATCAAGGAGCTAGCCCCAGCCCCTATAAAGACTATATCAAAGATCAACAAAAGCCTCTAGCGTAGAAAAATTTTGTCTTATAGCATCATACAGCACTATACCAACTGCGACAGAAAGATTTAAACTTCTGCCATTTTTACCCATAGGAATTGTGATACTGTTTTCCCATTTTTTCTGCATTAACTCCATAGGAAGCCCTGTTGACTCTCCACCAAAAAATATAAAATCTCCATCTAAAAAATTGGCTTCAAAGTATGGCTTTTTACTCTTTGTTGTTGAAAAGAAAAATCTATCCAACTTATCTTGGTGTGCCTCTAAAAACTCATCTAAGTTTTCCCAAACCTCTATATCCAAAAGATGCCAATAATCCAACCCTGCTCGTTTTACATTTTTGTCATTTATCTCAAAACAGGTTGGCTTTATGATATGAAGCTTGGAGTCTGTATTTACACAAATCCTCCCTATACTTCCTGTATTTTGCGGGATTTGAGGGTGAACTAGTACGATATTAAACATATTTTTCCCTAAAATATAATAGTTCTATTTTTATAAACAAAAATCCTATCATCAAAGACCAAATCAAGTGCATTTGACAAAACTGTTTTTTCCACATTTCTTCCAGCTTTTTGCATATCTTTCCAATTTTGTTCATGATTCACAGATATAACATCTTGGGCTATTATGGGTCCTTCATCCAAACTGTTATTTACAAAGTGTGCAGTTGCTCCTATGATCTTCACACCTCTGTCGTATGCCTGCTTGTATGGGTTTGCACCTATGAATGCCGGTAAAAAAGAGTGGTGAATGTTTATGATTTTTTGTTCATACTTACCAACAAAATTTTCTGATAAAATTCTCATATATTTTGCCAGCACAAGATAATCTACCTCATAGTTACCAAGAATTGATAGGACTCTTTCTTCATGCTCTTCTCTACTTAAACCTTCGCTAGAGACAAAATGATAATCTATATCAAATTTTTCAACTAAGCCTCTTAGATCATTATGGTTTGAAACCACACAAAGTATATCTGCATTTAACTCTCCACTGTCATATTTTAGTAAAATATCACCTAGGGCATGTGACTCTTTTGTAGCCAATACAATTATCTGTTTCTTTACTTTTTTATTCAGTGTTATAACGGCATCTTGAGGCATCACAGACTCTAATTGTGTCTCTATCCTTTGTGTGTCAATAGCTCCGTCCAACCTGGCTCTAAAAAAAAACTTTTTGTTTTGAGTATCAACATATTCGCTATTTTTTTCAATATTTAAATCATTTTGATATAAAACATTTGAAATCTTATATATCAAACCTTTTGCATCCGAACATTTTATCTTCAATACATATTTATTCATTTAGACCTCACAAATTTATTGCTTGTATTATATCTAAAAGGCACTTAAGAATTATAAGTATCCAACAATAACAAATGACATATTTAATTTACTTATAATAATAACTTAGCAATAATG
>JALVAU010000219.1 GCA_027011025.1 Campylobacteraceae bacterium
ATTTGCAAAAATATATCCCCCCTAAAGTTAGATCATTTAAATTGGTAATACAAAATATGGATAGATATTCACTCTTTTGTGTTATGCAAACACTTCAAAGTTTCAATCTGCCTTTTGTGATAACTAGGGATAAAATGCTACCCTCTATATATATTGGGAGCAGTAGTGAAAAAAAACTTAAAAATATAGAAAAAAAACTTAAAAAATATGATATAGATTCAAAGGTGATAGAGGAGTAACTGATTTCTTGGTGAAGGCCATGTATTTAGTTAAAAAATGGTAAATTTCTCTGTAACAACAGTAGTACAAGGTCGAGGAATTAAAAAAGAGCTTCATTGTTTATGAAAAGAATATGTATATCTCTACATTTTCTTAGGCTTTGTTGTAGCTTTAGTAAAAAAATAAAAATAGTAATTTCTCTGCGACAACAGTAGCATAAGGAGCGAGGAATCTGCCCATAAATTTTTTATTTGGGTAGAAATAAAATTTTAAGATGCCATTTATGGGCAGAGAGGATATAAAATGAAAAAAATAATAATATGTGATGCAATACATCAAAAGGGTTTTGAATTATTACAAAAAGAGGATGATATTGATGTTATAAATGCGGTTGGTTTATCAAAAGATGAGTTGATGAATGTTATTGGTGATGTAGATGTAGCAATCACAAGAAGTCCAACTGCAATTGATGAAAAATTTCTAAAAAATGCAGAAAATTTAAAAGCTGTGGTTAGGGCAGGTGTCGGTGTTGATAATGTTGACTTGGATGGGTGCAGTAAGAGAGGAATAATCGCTATGAATGTTCCTACGGCCAATACAATAGCAGCAGTTGAAATGACTATGGCTCATATACTTGGTTGTGCAAGAAGTTTTGTAAATGCAAACAACAACCTAAAGCTTGATAGAGTATGGAAGAGAGAAAAATGGTACGGCGTGGAGTTGAATGGAAAAAAATTAGGTATCATTGGTTTTGGAAATATAGGAAGTAGAGTCGGTATCAGAGCTAAGGCTTTTGGTATGGATATTGTTGCTTATGATCCATATATTGAACCATCTAAGGTAAGTGATTTAGGGATGACCCACACTCAAAATTTTGATGATATTTTAGAGTGTGATTTTATAACTATACATACTCCCAAAAATAGTGAAACTACAGATATAATCTCTTTTGATGAGATAAAAAAAATGAAAAATGGGGTAAGACTGATTAATTGTGCAAGAGGAAATCTTTTTAATGAAAAGGCACTTTATGAGGGTGTAAAAAGTGGTAAGATTGCATTTGCAGGCATAGATGTATTCTCCTATGAACCTGCAACTGATCACCCTTTGTTGGATTTGGAAAATATATGTGTTACTCCTCATCTAGGTGCTAATACTTTTGAATCACAAGAAAAAATTGCCACTCAGGCAGCAGAGAGCGCACTCCTAGCAGCAAGAGGGATAAGCTATCCAAATGCGCTAAATCTTCCTGTAAAAGCTGAAGATTTGCCTCAGGCCATCATTCCTTATTTGGAGTTAACGCAAAAAATTTCATATTTTGGGGCACAGATCAATAGAGCACAAATTAAATCTATTAGAATAAAAGTTGAGGGTAAAATCAGTAAATATGCAAAATCTTTATTAACTTTTAGTGTAGTTGGAGTCTTAAAAGAGTCAGTAGGTGATAATGTAAACTATGTAAATGCAACCTATGTAGCTGAAGATAAGGGAATTGATATATCATTTGAAGAGAATGAAGTATCATCAAATTATCATAATAAGGTTACTGTAACTTTAACAACAACAAAAGGCGTGACTGCTATTACGGGTACTGTTTTTGAAGATATTGAACAAAGAATTGTCAATATAAATGGATTTCGTTTTGACTTTAAACCAAAAGGCAAGATGATTGTATTCAAAAATAGAGATGTTCCGGGTGTCATTGCAAATATTGCAACATCTTTATCCGAAAAAGGTATAAATATATCTGACTTTAGGCTTGGTAGAGGCAAAGATGGTTATGCGATGGCAGTAGTTCTACTTGATGAACCTATAAAGAAAGAGCTTTTAAGCAGTCTAAATTCTATTGAGGCATGTCTTTGGGCCGAATATGCTATTTTATAAGTGGTTTTTACACACTATAATGAGCAAAGCTAGTTTATAGTGACAGAGATTAAAGTCGCTTAGCCTCCCTAGAGCTACGAAAGGTAAGACTTTTCGAGAAAAAGTGTGTGTGTAAGGTCAGTCAAATTCTTATCTTACTTAGATTGGCTACTTTAACTATAATAAAAAACTATAAATGTATATGTTAATAATTTATTGTTAACATATACATAATAGTAAATTATCTAAC
>JALVAU010000220.1 GCA_027011025.1 Campylobacteraceae bacterium
TTCATAAAACCCATTGGCTTTTCCTCTCCGAAGGCACCCTTTAGCTCTCTTTTTATACTCTTTTGGAAATCTTCTAGGGTAAAAATTGGTTCATCTTTTATTGCTACTGCAAGAGCTGTATTTTTTAATACAACATTCATCTGTCCTCCACTTAGAGGAAAAGTGGCAAGAGATTCTATACTAAAATCTTCACTATACAGAGCATTTTCCGGTAGCATTTTTCTCCAAAGTTCAAGCCTTTGATTAAAATCTGGCTTGGAGAATTCTATCTTATAATCAAATCTTCTTGAAAATGCGGAATCTATACTCTCAAGTAGATTTGTAGTGGCAATTAAAACTCCATCAAATCTTTCAATCTGCTCCAAAAATATATTTTGCATTTGATTGTGCATCTTATCAGCACTAGAGTTAGCCCCTAGTGAGCGAGAACTCAAGAACTGATCAGCCTCGTTTAAGAGTAAGACAGGTTTACTTTTACTTTTTTGGCACAAGTCTCTGTATGCATCAAAAATATTTCTGACATTTTTTTCACTCTCTCCTATATATTTTGAGAGAATTTTAGAGCAATCAAAACTCAAAACTCTTTTCTTCATAGTTTTTGCCAAGCTAAGAGCTGTCATAGTTTTTCCAGTACCCGGAGGTCCATAGAAAATAACCTTTGCATCTATACCGCTTCTTCTGTTTTTTACGCCCCACTCTCTTAAGAGCTTCAAGACATTTTGATTTACCTGTTTGAGCAAGATATCTAAAACCTCTCTTGTTTTTGGATGCAATACAACATCATCCATAGTAGTTGCAGGCTCGATAAGCTCAAATAGATCTTGTTCGCTTATAAGCATATCTAGCTTAATTTTCTTATTTTTTTTATCTTTATTCGGATGCATAATCTTTTGCAACACATCTTCGCTAACGAAAAAACTTCTCGTAACACCTCCGAAACTACTGAGCATCTCATCATAATCAATCAATAGTGATTCTATGAGCTTTGAGCCATCTTCTAACAGAGATCTATTTTTCATCTTTTCATAATCATCTAAACTGATAAGATTTACAAGGGTATTCATATCTCTTAAGTTTTCAAATTCACTTCCATACTCCTCTTTTAAAAGAGCTAGAAATATCAATTGTTCTTTTATATTTAAACCATTTTCTTTAAATATCACATCAACAACCATCTCTTCTTTTGTTACTTTTATGCGCTCTTCTATCCTTGTTTCTAACTCTTGGAGTCTATTTTTCAGTCTGTTTATACTTGGGGAATTTCCTGCTATGCTTTGTCTTGTTTGAGCCAGTTTTCTATATAAATCTATCCTTGAGAATTGATCCTTTAGATACTCTAAGTGGTCAAGATATGGTGTTATTTCGGGAAGAGAAATCTCTAGCGTTCCCTCTTCTAATATCTTTAAAAAAGATGAGCTTACCATCACTACACTATTTAAAAGTTCCAAATTTGAAACTTCAGAGTAGTTGATACTCAAAAGATTCTCTTGTGTAACCCAACCTTGCTCTATCAAGTTTTTTATCAAAAAGAGGTGACTTAGATACTCATAGCCATCGACAGTAAAGATCTCTTTTAAAAGGTCCACCGCAAGAACTTCCGTGTTCCCAGCAACATACTCTTTTACTAAATACCTTAGTATCTGGGCTTCAGCAACTGAACACTTCAAGCTACTATAAATCTTGCTCTCTTCTATCTTTTCATTTTCTAAAAAGTCTATTAGGTACTTTAACACTATTTTGAAAAATCCCCTTTAGCTATCTGCTCTTTAAGCACCCTTTTTAAAACTTTTCCGGTAGCATTTTTTGGTAACTCTTCAACAAAATAGATTTTTCTTGGTAGTTTAAAGTTTGCCAAGTATTTTTTCAGATACTGTTTTATTTTTAATTCATCTAGCACTACATCATCTTTAGACTGAATAAATGCAACAACATCTTCGTCGCCACTACTATTTTTGATACCGACTACAGCGACACTCTCGACACCTTCAAATTTTGCCAACCACTCTTCTATCTCTCTAGGGTAGATATTTATACCTTTTGAGATTATCAGATCTTTTTTCCTATCTACTATATAGATAAAACCTTCATCATCAACCTTGCCTAAATCTTCAGTTTTCAGCCATCCGTTTACAATAACTTCATCTGTTGCATCAGGACGATTTAGATAGCCTTGCATCACATTATCGCCCTTTACGATAATCTCGCCTATATCTCCTACAGGTAATTCTAACATCTCTTCATTGACAATTTTTACTTCGTACCCCGGAAATGCCGGACCAACAGATAGAGGCTTTTGTCTGTTTAGTAAATTCGCAGCAACAACAGGAGAGGCTTCACTGAGACCATAACCCTCTATTAGTTTTGATTTTTTGAATTTATTGTTAAATTGGTTCAGTGACGCTTCGCTTAGCGGTGCTCCTCCCGATATAAAAAGCCTCACTTTATGAAACAGCATAAAATACCAAGGAATTTTTGCCTTCAAAAGTGCATTATATAGTGTCGGGACTCCTAAAAATACTGTGACTCTTTTCAAAAGTACCTGTTTTAAGACATTTGCAAATGGAAATACCGATTTTACAATCACCATTGATGAACCGGCAAACAGTGGCAACAGCACAGAAGTTGAGAGTGTAAAGGAGTGAAACATTGGTAAAAAAACTACAAATCTATCACTCTTTTTTACTTCAAAAACTTCCACTGCCCCAATAGAGTTAGATAAAATATTTCTATAGCTGAGCATAGCACCTTTTGGTTTACCGGTAGTTCCTGAAGTATAGATGATACAGGCCAACTCGTCCAGTGTAGGCAAACTCTCAGGCTCATCATCGCCCAAAGCAGTAGCATCCATCTCTGCAAAACTATAGTTATTTTCATCTAAATCATCATACTGTTCACTCCAAACTATCTTTTGAATTTTAGTTGTCTTTATCAAGTCTTTTGTCTCTTTGGAAAATGATGGTGAGCAGATCAAAAGCTTAGCTTCACAGTCATTCAATATATACTCAAACTCACCTTTTTTCAAGAAGGTATTGATAGGAACTGCTATAGCTCCAATCTTTGTAATAGCAAATAAAGAGACCACAAATTCGATAGAGTTGCCAACAATCATGGCAACTCTATCTCCCTTTTTTATACCGCTAAATTCTAAAAATCTAGCAAATGTATCAACATCTTGTTTTAGCTTTAGATTTGATATCTTTTTATCATCTAAAAATAGAGCAATTTTTTTAGGATTTTCTTTTTCATTATTTTGAATAATCTCATAAAAATTTTGATACTTGTAATTTAACATTTTAGAACCTATATTTAAGCGACAATGTCAAGAGATGAGCGCTTATATTTGTAAATTCGCCCACCATGTGTTGTATATTGGCATCAGCTGCCGATATTGTCCTGTCGTCTTTACTGTCATACAGATATCCCATACCAAATGTCATTTTATCACTATATTTATATTCAAACCCTACAGAATATAGTTTTGCATCAGAACTTGGAAGTTCAAATCCCAATGATGTTGATGGTATAGGAGTTTTATCTATTGCAAAGCCTGCTAAAAACTTCAGCTTATCACTATACTGATGTGTGACACCTATGCGATAAGCATTGCTATCTTTCCAGTTTTTTGCGATAGGATCATCAAAAGATGGTACTAATATAACTGGGATTGGGCTTTTATAATTAAAATCCAAATCTTTATACTCTGACCAGTATGTTCTATCAAATTCAAATTCTACTGTTGTTTTACCATTAAATGTGTATGATGCCGCAAAAGCCAAAACAGCCGGAAGAGGTATGCTCACACTAGCTCCTCCGTCATAAACTTTTGTACCATTAAGATAGAGTTTAGAGTTTCCCTCCTCATTCAAATCTACATTTGATCTATAAGTTAAAGCGAATTTCAACTCTTTTGTAGGTCTATAAGATAGAGCTAAATTATATCCAAACTCTATAGTATCGCCCTCTAAATCTCTTTGCACATTTGTACCAATTCCAGATGCATCACTCTTGACTACACCATGACTATATATAGCTCTAAGTCCACCACCTATAGAAAATTTTGGGCTAAGGGCATAAGAGACGACTGGATTGAACTCTATAATTTCAAGTGTAAACTCTTGTGCGTATGCCTTTTGAAAAGGAGTTTCCCATCTTTTAGAGAGCCCGCCCGGAGCTGTGATACTAAGACCGTATCTAAAACCGCTGTAATCTTTTGAACTTAGAAAAATAGTAGGAACAAAAAATTGCTCCGTTTGAGATGACCCATTTGCTGGAATTCCGGCCACCGTACCGGTATAATCTAGTTTTGGAAGATTTATGTATGTAAAATCACCCTCAAACAGAAGTGCATTTTCATTGAAACTCATATTTGCCGGGTTGTAGTAAGAGCTGTCAGCTCCACTTGCATTTGATACATAAGCACCACTAAGCGCCGTACTTCTTGATGACTGCTCCGGTATCCTCCATCCGCTCGCCACCAATAGACTAGAGGCAAGAATAGTTGCTGTTGTAACTTTTAAAACTGTATTTTTCATTTGATTGCTCCACTTCTGATATCTGAAAACCATTTTGTTGCCATACCATAAGCAACACTACCGCATCTTTGATGCACAAAAGGTTTTGTTGGGGTCGCTGCAGGAATATAACTGCTTGGAATTGGTGATAAAGTCACACTTTTTGCTCCGTTAGCACTAAATGTGTCATAAGCTTTTTGCGCACTTAGAGTAAATGGTATGATTTCATCATCAACACATCCGATTATGTTCATTTTTGATTTAGGAGTCCAGTCATACACGCTATTTTGTGCAAATCTGACTCTAGCAGAATTGTTGAGATTTCCTTGATAATCATTGATAAAACTATCTTTGAAAAGTTCATTTGCATAGTGTGTATTAAATCCATAATCTCCTATTGTAACATCTGCTAATCCTAGGGCTACATGTATAGGTACCGTATCATAATCACCGCCAAAAAGATCTATACTGTTAAATATATCAGGTTTCACTACTAAGTCACTGATATTTATATCATCATAGGCTTTAGAGTATGATGATGCTATCTCAGCTAAAAATGCGGGATAGACCATCTTCATATTTGCATTCAAATCAAAAGTAGCCAATCCTTCAACATCATAAGGTCCAGCCATTGGAGCAACACCCATCACCTGAAATTCAGAACTATGGTTTTCTTCTATATCTTTTGCTAAAGCCATTGTTACATAACCACCCTCAGAGTAGCCTGTCAAATAGAGCTGACCATTAAATAGCACATGATTATCTGTCATATATTTTACACTTGCTCGTATCATATCAAGTGATGCTTGAGCTGATTGTTTCATGACATATGGGTGCACTTCACCTTTGGAATCACCAAAACCCACATAATCTGGAAAGATAGAGGCAAAACCTGCATAACCACTTAATAGCAGGGCATCAGGATAGTAGTGTTGTGTTTTTTCAACATTTGTAGGAGCTTCGCTATCTAAAAAAATTGTTCCATGATTATCACAAACCGCAGAGAGAGAAAAGCTTTTTCCTAAACTTGCAAGATAAGCCTTGTATGCATCTGTAGGAGTTGGAATAACCAATAATCCTGAAGCATTTATGCTATCTCCTTTGATATTTGTTGTTTTATATGTTATCTTTACAGCTTTATATGCAAAAGCATTTGTTGCATTTGCATCAATCCCACTTGCCTTAACCATACCTAGTATAGTAGAGGCATCTATATCATCCATAACTTCTGAACTAACTAGATTGTTACCGACCGCATTAGCACCCTCATTTCCAGAACCTCCACACCCACTAAAAATTATGGTTATACCAACCATAATACCCACAAACAAAAGCTTAAACATTTGCTTCATACAACACTCCTATATTAATTTTTTTCTATCAAAGAGTACAAGAGTTTTATCTCTTGCTCCCATATGTCACTATTTGGTGTCTCAAGTATCATAGGTATCTCATCAATTCGCTCATCGTTCATGATTAGCCTAAAAGCCTCCAAGCCAATTTTTCCCTCTCCTATGGATTCATGTCTATCAACACGACTACCAAGATCCGGCTTAGAATCATTTAAGTGCATACCTGCTAAATACTCAAACCCGACTATTGTATCAAATTTTTTCATAGATTCATCATAAGTCTCTTTAGTTCTTATATCGTAGCCTGAGGTAAAAAAGTGGCAAGTATCTATACAAACCCCCACCCTTTGCTTATCTATACAGTTTTTAACCAAAAAACCCAAGTGTTCCAATTTGTAACCCAAATTACTTCCCTGTCCGGCAGTATTTTCTATGACAAGTTTTACATTTTTAGTTTTTCTTATGGCTTCATTCATGGATTTACTAATAAATTCCAAGCACTCCTCTTCGCTTATCTGCTTTAGATGGCTTCCGGGGTGAAAATTTAACTTATCCAATCCTAGCTCTTCGCATCTGTTTATTTCATCAATAAAAGCATCTAAGGATTTCTCCCTTTTTTCAAGTTCCGGATGTCCAAGGTTTATCAAATAGCTATCATGTGGCAAGACATACTTTGGTAATATACCTGAGAGTTCAAGATCTATTTTAAATTTTGATATAGTCTCTTCATCAAGTGGTTTTGCAACCCACTGTCTTTGGTTTTTAGTGAAAAGTGCAAAAGCTTTTGCGCCTATTTTCATAGCATTTAAAGGAGCATTAAAAACTCCTCCGCTAGCACTAACATGTGCACCGATATATTTCATTTTATTATCCTTATTGTAGTTTTTTTAATTTTATTAAGATATGGTTCATTCTATCTTTGAAGTAGATGGTTTTATCTGTTACTCTATAAATTATATCGTAATTTTTTGTTTTTATCTCTTGCAAAAATCCGCCTTGTATCTCTATCTTGCCCACTCCGCCGTATATCTGACTTTTATCCAATATATCATCAAGCAGGTTTGCATAGTGTTGATATCCAAAAAATCTCCTGTTAAAGTCGATTTTATCTGTACAGTATCCATTTATACAAGCATCATTTCCAATCTCTACATGTAGAGTTAGTTTTCCAAGTGTAAATATCTCTATACTCTTATATCCGTCTGCCTTTTTTACAAAACCACTATCTGCTATAGCTATATCTTTCGTCTTTATAACTATCTTGTATGGGGCTGAAAAAATTATTTGGCGTTTTATAGAACATCCTGCCAATAAAAAAAGAGTAAAAGATATGAGAAATAGATTTTTTAACATACATACTCTCCTCTTCTCTTGTCCCTAAAATATGTTCCCAACTCAGCACTAACCATACCAAAAAGAATCAAAAAAGCACCAAAGAGTTGGGAAGCGCTTAAAATTTCATTTGCAAAAAAATAACCAAAAACTCCTGCACTTACAGGCTCCATCGTAAAAATTATGGCTGTTTTAGCAGGAGTCGTGTATCTTTGCATCGCGGTCTGCACACCAAAAGCAAAAACTGTAGCAAACAGAACAGTCACTATAAGCGCATAAACAAGAGTTGAATCGATATGACTCGGCATAAAATTTCCATCAAAAGCAAGAGAAGAGAAGAGAGAAAAAACAGCAACAACAAAAAGCTCAATTACCACCAATAGCATAACATCGTATCTTTTTGAATATCTATCCGTAAATACAATATGCAGAGCAAACATCACTGCGCATATAAAAGCATAAAACTCTCCTAAGCCAAAGCCTAAACTGCCTCCATAAGTGAGAAAATACAATCCTACAGCAGCTATCAATGCACCAAATATAGAGTATATGGAAGCTTTGGTTTTAAATATAATATAGAGCAAAAAAGGGACTATTATCACATTTAGCCCCGTCAAAAATGCCACAGTTGACGATAGTGTCATCGTCAATCCAAATGTTTGAAAAGCAAAGCCTAAAAACATAAATAGACCTAAGACAAAACCGGCTTTTATGGTTTGCAAATCTATCTTTTTAACTCTTTTATATGAAAAAATTGCCATCAAGAGTGATGCAAATAGAAATCTCCAAAAAAGAAATATAAATACAGGTGTACTATCTACAGCCTCTTGAACAATAAAAAATGTACTTCCCCAAGCTAGTGCCACCAAAAACAGTAAAAAATCTGCGCCATACTCTCTAATTTTGTCTTTTAGCAAATATCGTCCTTTTAATAATTTTACCTAATTTTACACAAATTCAAGAATTTTTCCAAAAATATACAACAAATATGAAATTTATCTGCTCTTTTTAACTCTATTTTAGTTATAACTGCTAGAATTATGGTTTAAAATGCTAA
>JALVAU010000221.1 GCA_027011025.1 Campylobacteraceae bacterium
GCTATAAAGATCATATAAAAAATCTTAGGTTTTCAGAGACTCATATCAAAATTATAGATATGGAGTCAGTATCTGTGTATGTGCCTTGGAATAATATGGCACAACTATATTGGAATGCTTATAAAGCATTGGTTCAAAATAGAGAATTAGATTTTACGAGTAAGAAGATAAAAATCAAAAAGTTATCGTCAAAACTCTCTAAATACACTTTTTCACTAGCAAAATATCAAGGTAGTGGGATAGAGAGATTAGCTGTATATTCTAAAGAGGAGTATGGTTATTTGGTTTTAGATAGAGAGTTTTTAGCTTATGATGGGGATTTTAAAAATGGTTCTATTGTTTATACCTATAAAAATGGATTGGATACTTCCATTTTAAAAGGTAAAAATGTAGGGATGTTCATATAAAATGAGCCAAATAACAGGCACTCTCATAAACTACTACTTTCATTGCAAAACTCAATGCTGGCTCCATGCTAATCGTATAAATCTTGAAGACAACAGTGAAGATGTGCGTGTAGGTAGGGTGCTTCATGAGATAGCTGAGAAAAAAGGCAAGAGCGAGGTTAGTATAGACAATGTCAAGGTGGATAAGATTACCAAAGAATTTGTGGTGGAGATTAAGAAGAGCGACAGTGATATAGAGGCTACTAGGTGGCAGGTGTTGCTCTATCTTTATAAACTAAAACAAAAAGGTGTCTTAAAACGAGGCAAGATAGAGTTTATCGAAAAAAATAGGCAAAACAGAAAGGTGCATTTTGTGGATCTTGATGAGAGGAGCGAAGAGGAACTCATGAGAGTTTTGCAAGATATTGATGAGTTGGTCAAGTTGCAAACTCATCCCAAACCGCAAAAACAGAGTAAGTGCAAAAGATGTGCGTATTTTGAGTATTGCTTCATATAGGACAAAAGATGGCTAAAAATCACACTAGATATGTATTTTCAATGGGTGAGTTAAAGAGAAAAGACAACTCTATAGCTTTCAAAAACAAAAAAGGGTGGTTTTATATCCCTATCGAGGATACTCGGGAATTGTACTGTATGAATGAGGTGAGTCTAAATACAAAGTTTTTAGATTTCATATCAAAAGCTGGCGTGGTGATGCACTTTTTTAACTATCATGAAGGATATAGCGGTTCGTTTTATCCCAAAGAGCACTATATAAGCGGAAATTTAACCATAAAACAAAGTGATGCTTTTGCTCAGCATAGAGAGCTCATAGCAAAAGAGATAGTCAAAGGAATCGCAAATAATATACATGAAGTTTTGTATCACTATTTTAGACACGGGAAGAGTGAACTCAAAGATTTTTTGGATTGGCTTAGGGTTGATTTGCCGATGCTCGTAGAAAAGTGCGGGGATATAAAGCAAATCTTGTCTGCAGAAGGCAGAATTTGGCTGAGATTTTATGACAGTTTTAAGCTTTTCTTGCCAGAAGATTTTGTGATAAATAAAAGAGTAAAACGGCCTCCCGATAACCCTATAAATGCCCTTATAAGCTTTGGAAATACTCTTTTGTACACAAAAACAATCTCAGCGATATATGCGACACATCTAAATCAATCCATAAGCTTTTTGCACGAACCAAGCGAGTCAAGATTTAGCTTGAGTTTGGATTTGAGCGAAGTTTTTAAGCCTGTTTTGGTGTTTAGGACTATATTTGAGCTTGTTGGTAGAAAAAAATTGCGAGTGACAAAGCATTTTGATAAGAGCTTGAACTATGCTTTGCTAAATGAGAGTGGCAAGAAACTCTTCATAGAAGCGTTTGAAAATAGACTAAATGAGACCTTTAAGCATACAAAATTAAATCGTATGACTACATATAAAAATGCTATAAAATTGGATGGTTATAAGCTGATAAAGATGCTAAATACAGGAGAGATTTTTGTGCCGTTTTCTCTAAAGGACAAGCGGTGAACTATAATTACGCTTTTTTGATGTATGATGTCGGAGAAAAGAGAGTAAATAAAGTGTTTAAGATATGCAAGAAATACCTAAAGCATCACCAAAATTCGGTTTTTAGAGGCAATATAACACCCTCAAAGTTGATAGCCATAGAAGAAGAGATAAGCAAAATCATAAACAAAGAGGAGGATTTTATAACAATCATAAAAATGCAAAATAGCTATGTTTTTGAAGAAAAAACCATAGGTAGTGACAGAAAAAAAGTAGAGTCGATATTTATATAATTTTCCAATGTCCATAAGGTAGTTTTTTAAACAAAACAATGACTTCGTGGATATCGCAAAGTTCTTTAGTTTAATATTGTCAATAAAAAAATTCAGTTGGAAAAATAAGCCAAATAATGCTAAAATAGGAGACAAGA
>JALVAU010000222.1 GCA_027011025.1 Campylobacteraceae bacterium
AAGAGTCTATGGCCCTTAGCACACTATGACCATGGCTATACTTTTGCACGCCAATTCCAACTAAAATAGAGACTCTTTTTCCTTTTATCATAGAGAGTATCTCTCCAATAGTATTCAAATCCACACCGCATTTTTGTATAAGTTTAACTATAGGTATTGCATTTATCTCATCCAAAAAATAGTCAAAATTTTCACATCTTTTTGCTATAAAATCCACATCTTCCATCTGCTCCATATAGGCAATTCTGCTCAAAAGCATAGCAAGGTAGATATCTCTTCTTGGCTCTATTGCTACATGTATATCTGCTTTTTTGGCTATATCTGTTTCTCTAGGGTCTATAACTATGAGTTGCTTACCTTTTAGAGATGGCAACATGTGTGAATTTGTGACGCTTGTATTTCTACCCCAAACAATCACAACTTCACTCTTGTCAACAACATTTACGGAGAGTGCCAAAGCAGCGCCCCTGCCCTCTTCGATACCATAGATACCAGCCTCTTCACAGAGTCCGCCTTTTGTTAAAGTTGCACCATATTTAGCAAAAAAAACTCTTGTGACACTCTGCAATGAGCCTAGGTTTCCACTGCCTTTGTAGTATAAAACTTTTGATGGATTTGTATCTTTTAGCTTTTCATACAATATCTCTAGTGCTTCATTTAACTCTATCTCTTTTCCACAAAAAATCGCTTTGTTTATCTTTGGAATTTTATGAAAATTATTTAGATGATGACACAAAAAACCCTTTGTTATCGGATGTTTTTTATCTCCTTTTAATTTTCCATTCTCATCTAGAATAATACTGCAACTATCAAAACAATCGAGCGGACAAGTGGTCGTTTTCACTACTTCTCCTTAAATTCAACTTTTACTAATTTTGAAAAAACTTTTGGCGCTTTTATGATAATCTCCGCTTTATATGATGATATATTTTGTGTATCGGCACTATTCCAGAGTTTATCTACTTTGTAGCTTGTCGCTTTTCCATCAAGATATATAACACCTTTTTTTGCCAAAGCATAATCCTCTTTAGAGACAAAAACGCTCAATTTTGCTTTCGATATGTCATAGACATCTACCAAAGGTGTACCAACCCCTGCAAAGTCGTCTTTTTTAAGATATATTTTATATATCAAGTACCCTCTTGGAACTTTTATACTCTTTTTTGAAATCTGATCTCTTAGTGTTGCTATTTTGTAGTTTTGGTCATTGAGTTGACTTTTTAAATTATCGAGACTACTCATCAAACTAAGCACTTGATTTTGGGCATTTACACTGTTTATGAGCTCATTATCTTTCTCAACTCTTGATTTTGTCTTTAGATTTTTGATTTTATTATAATTTTTCTCTCTTATGAGAGCTACCTTTTGGGCATTTTTAAGATTTTGCTCGGTTATCTTTACCATATTTTTAATTATTTTTAATTTTTTTAGAGAATTTTTCAAATCTTCTCTATTGAGAATATCATCAATATGGATAATCTCTTTTGCATCAGATACCCTACCCTCCATATCATATCTTGATTTAAGAATTTTACCACTTACAGCCGATTTGATACTGTACTTTTGCACAGGCTCAACCTTGGCATAATATACACTCGCACTTAATCCAACACATACAATAATACTCAAAAATATATATTTCACAAACAACCTTCATAATTTTATTTTCTTACTATTTTAACATTTAAAAGTAAATTTCAGATAATTTTAACGACATAAAAGTTAAACTTTTAAGGCAAGGAGGGAAAAGCTATGGATAAGTTATTAAAATTATCTTTAATAATACTAGTTTCTTTTGTTTTTATTGCTTGTAATAGTAGCGATAAAATAAAATTCAATCCTACTCTTACTGTAAAATATAAATTAGACAACTATATTAAATCTCTAAAATGTTATGATGATGTCTGTATAGTAGGAGCATCTTCATTTTCTTATAGTTCACGAGGAGAAGCCACACTGCTCTCTTTGCAAACTGACGGTACAGCGACTACTCTTTCCAATCTCTATGCCGATAACAACCAAAGCGGTTTTGGGTATAGAGTAGCCATAGGCAAAGAGTATGCACTTGTTGCCTCTAAGACCGGTGGAGATATATATCTTTACACATACCACTCCGATACAGGTGCAAATCTTATGCAAAAGATTAGTACTCCTTTAGAAAATACAGACGGGTTGGCATTTTATGACAATTTTTTTATAATTTCAAACTCAAAGGGTGCTCTTTTATACTATATTGATGAAAATGGTACAGTTACATTAAAAGCAACAATATCTCCACAGAACAATGATACCTCTCTTGGTTTTGGATTTACTGTTGATATTAGCAAGGACTATTTAGTCATAGGACAAAGAAGTGGGGTATTGGCTCTTGTCTATAGTTATGAATCTGATGGCACAACAAAGTATATAGAATCTCTACATCCATCAATAGCAAAGGATAATGATAATAGTTTTGCTATTTCATTATATAATGACAAGCTTTTAGTTGGATTGAACGGTGCATCTTTATATCAACTCTCTAAAGATGGAAATGCTACAGAAACTATCATAAAACCAATGGATGGGGCATCAAATGACTATGTGGGCAGAGCTGTTGCACTTAGTGATAAATTTCTAGCAGTAGAAGACCAAGGAGGAGACTCCATCTACACGATAGATGGTGACAAGATAGAACCATTTTATAGAATAGACGATACAAAATATGCAGCATACAATCTTAGTATATCAGGAGCATCTTTTACCCCACAAGGTTATACAAAAATACACTACCTAGATGGCGAATTCTACTCTTATGATTTCTTTCCTTATAGCCAAATTTATAACTACAACTATCCAAGTAGCTCTATAGAACTACCAGAAAATGAATCTCCTTGTTCTCTTTTTAGTGTAGATGCCTTTTCAAATGATGGTAATTTAACCTATAGATTGGCCGGAGACGATAGCGCATGGTTTGATATGGATGGTGCTACCCTAAAAAACAATACTGCATTTGATTATGAAAATCCACTTGATAGTGATGGGGATAATCTCTATCAACTAACAATTATCATGGAAGACCCAGCCAATCACTCCTTGGAGTTACCTATAACGGTAGCTATAGAAAATCATGATTATGTTTATCAACACACTTATAGCTTTACATCTGATTATTTTCAACTTAAAAATAGTTACCAAAATGATCTTTTAGCCTCTTCTGTATCATCAGACTATCAAACATCGATTGATGTATTGCATTTTGATGGGCAAACTTTGCTTAAAACAGCTACGGTCACATCCCCTAGAAGTGATGATTATGGCTTTGGAAATACTGCTGCAATTAACACTCAAAAACTGCTAGTAAGCTCACAAGATAGAGATGTAGAGATTGGAGATGGGGCAGGAGTTGTATTTTATTATCGCAAAGAAAATAATGGTACATTCTCTTTTCAAAAACAGTTAGTAGGTGATGATAGTGAAGATAATGCCGGTTTTGGAAATTCTATATATATGGATGATGAAACCATAGCAATTGGAGCAGAGCATAAGTATGCCTTCTCAAGAGACAATGATAGAAATATAGTCTATAGGAGTGGAGCAGTATATGTCTATGCGAATGATGAAAATTTGACTAGAGTACAAAAGATCAAACCAAATACCGGTATTTACGATGCTTTTGGAAGTCAGGTAGTCTTTAATGATTGGCTAATGGCGATCAGTGCCACTAGACTCAAGATGGTGTATCTATATACAAAAAACGAAGATGGCACATGGCAATCTCTTGCGGAGTTGACACATCAAGGAGGTGAAGATTTCAATCTATACGGTGAAAGTTTAGCCATAAACGATAAATACCTAATCATAACCGGATACCCAAAAACGGAGATATACAGACTCAACAAAATAGATCAAAATATTGAATACATGGCTAGTATTGACAACTTAAATGTCGCAGATAACCCAACAATATCACTTGATGGCGATGAATTATTTGTGGCTTCACTTAGCAATGTTATTCACTATCGTCTCTCTTATGATGATAAAAGCATAACAAATATAGAGACAATAAAGTCACTTATCATACAGCCAAACCGCCTCTACACTAACTTTATAGCAACACAAAACAGCCTATTTCAAATGGTGACAGATGGTAAAAGTTTGGTTTACTTCAAAAAAGAGGAGTAAAATCTCTCACATCGGGAGCGGGTGCTCCCGATTTCTGTTTTTTAGCAAATTTTACAAACAGTCTTTGTGTCTCTAGTCTTTTTGGTATGTTGCTGTGGGTGCATATATGCTCTGATAAAATTTTAGAGGTTATGGGAGCTAGTACAAATCCTCTTGCTCCTAAGCCTGCGTGGACAAATAGATTTGGGTAGTATATGTACTTCTCTTTTGGTACTTTGGAGCCTTTTTTGATGTATGGGTATTTTTCTAAAGTTTTTTTGACATCTACGATCTGCCCTAAAGTAGGGAAAAAATCCAAAGATGAGTTTCTGACTCCAAAATTTACCTTTTTCACTTCAAATCCATCAAATTTCAGGTAAGATTTTGCCAACTCTATCATCCGAGATACTTCTACATCATAATCTCTGTTCTTATCATACTTATAATTTGGAATGTGAGTAGCCCCTATATGCACCAAGCCATCATGACTTGCACTTATTGAGCAGGATTTATGTAGATGAAACGGCAATATAGTAGCAGTTTTGACATCTATCCTGTGTCCGTATATATTTTTTAATCCAAGATACTCTAGTTGTTTAAAATCTTGACTGTTCCCTGCACAAAATACTATACCTTTCGCCCTTATATCTCCTATCTCATAGTATCCGTTTATATAGTCAAAACTCTCTACATGTAAAGAATCAACAACATCTATAACTTTGAGCATCTCCTTAATAACTCCTACACTATCTATGGTAGCACCATCTTTGAAAAAATATCCTCCAAAACTGCTGACATCTTTTTTTACCATCTCTATATCGTCTGCCCTAAGATATGTAAAATTTTTAGGCAAAATATCTTCATAGAGTCTGCATTTGTCTATATCGTCTTGGGATTTTAAGATTCTCAATATGCCATTTGATTTTAAGAACTTTGGAAAATTTTCTTTATAAAATTTGATAGAAAACTCAAATGAACTATTGATAAATTTAGTATATGGAGAGTTTGAAGCAAGTTTTGGAGACAAAAAAGCACCGGCAGCACCGCTACCTCCTGATGCAATTTTGTCTTTTTCTATAACAATGACACTTTTGCCAAGTTTATCTAAATGATAAGCCATACAGGCACCGCTGATACCGGTACCTATGATGGCAAAATCAAACGGAGATCTCTTTGATATCTGCAATTGCTCTAAACTCTTGGTATATTGAGGCTATGAGGTTCTGTCTGTTTGTTTTAATATTTTCATCCTCAACATTTACCATGACATTATCAAAAAAACTGTCTATATCGTTTTTGAGAGCAAAAAGTGCATCAAGTTTTGCTTCATAGGTATCAAATGAAGCCTCTTTAACCTCTAAAAATGCCTTATACAGAGCTTTCTCTTCATTTTGTTCTAGCAAATTCTCATCAACCTTCAACTCGCTAAAATCTAAATTTTTGATGATATTGGCAACTCTCTTAAATGTAGTAAAACTCTCTTTAAAACCATCACTGTTTACTATCTTGTTTAGCGCCTCAATTTTTAGTGAAAGTTTTATAATATCTCTCTCTTTGCTGTTTAAAACAGCCTTGACTACCGAAGGATTTACATCAAAAAACTGGTAAACTCTCTCTAAGAAAAATTGCTCCAATGCATCTATATCAAAGCTCTTATAATTCTTAGAGATAGCTGTCAAATCCTCTTTTATATCAAACTTCAAGTTATATTTTAAAACAATTTTAATGATACCGTTTACCGCTCTTCTAAGAGCAAAAGGATCTTTTGTGCCTGTTGGAATTCTACCTATACTAAATAGAGCAACCAAAGAATCCAACTTGTTTGACAAAGCTACGATAGAGCTAAAAATCGTGCTTGGAAGTGGGCTCTCTTCACTATCTGGCAGATACTGTTCTTTTAGCGATAGACAAAGTAGTTCATCTTCATTGTTGGCTTTTGCATAGTAGTATCCCATCAAGCCTTGCAACTCTGTAAATTCATAAACCATCTCACTAAGCAAATCAGCTTTTGAAAAAAGGATAGATCTATATAGCAAATCTTCAAGTTTCTCTTTATTAGGACTCTCTTCTTGCACTCTTTTTTCATATTTTTTATATAAAAATTGGGCTATATTTTTTTCTCTCATCTCTTTATCAAATACCGAACCCAAACCGTCTAAAAAGAGTATATCTTTAAGACCGGAAAAATCCAATCCACTCTTCAAATCATTCTCATAAAAGAAGAGAGCGTCACTCAGTCTAGCTCTAAGCACTTTTTCATTTCCACTTACTATCAGGCTATAATCATCGCTGATAGCATTGCTTACAACTATAAATCTATTTGTCAAAACTCCATCTTTAAAGACAGGAAAGTATCTTTGATGCTCTTTCATAGATGTGACAACTACCTCTGGAGGAACTCTCAAAAACTCCTTATCAAAACTGCCTATAAGTGCCTTTGGATGCTCTGTGATAGCGACAACTTCAGCCAAAAGCTCTTCATCTATCTCTATGTTGACTCCATTTTTCTCTTCTATCTCTTTAAAATCATCCAAAATACTTCTCTTTCTATCATCTGCAAAAAGAGTGATACCGCCCTCTTGTATCTTTGCAAAATAGTCTCCTGCAAACTCAAATGAAAAGGGCTCATAGGATATATGTCTGTGCGGATAGGAGAGATTTGAAGATTTGACACCAAACGACTCAAACTCTACAATCTCTTCACCAAATAAAGAGGCAATAGAGCGGATAGGTCTTATAAAGCTCTCTTCATTATATCCCCATCTCATAGATTTTCCAAAATTGAGACTCTTTAGAAATTCATCAACTATACTACCTATGACATCTTTGGATTTGTCTCCGCTTGAGATTTTTTTATAATATAAAACTTCTCTTCCGCCTTTTAGTGCTCTTTGCAATTCATTTACCTCTACCCCGCATTTTTTTGCAAAACCCAAAGCTGCTTTAGTAGGAGCACCGTTCTTGTAGGCTATATCAATGGGAGCACCAAAAAACTCCTCCTCTTTATCGGCTTGGGAGAGTGGAAATTCTGCATGCCACAGCACCAATCTTCTAGGAGTATAGTAAAATTCAAATTCACACAATAGTGCATATTTCTCCAAAACTTTTGCGTATTTTTTCTCTATATTTGGATATTCTTTCAGAAATGGTATAGCAGGAAGCTCCTCGACACCAATCTCAATAAGTAGTGGTTTGCTCATATAAAAAACCTTATTTGTTTGTTTTAAAGGCTGACCTTACACACCATAAGTAACTTTGTTTATTATAGTGTGTAAGGTCAGCTAAGGGTAGGATTATATCAAATATGTGCTTTTATTTTTATTTAGCAAATTAAGTTTTTATAAAAAACATAGTGAGATTTACCGGCTCTTTTTGCTTTATACATAGCTTTATCTGAAAAGTTAATAAGCTCTTGTGGTGAACTTGCATCAGAAGGAAATACACTTATACCTATGCTCGATGAGATGAAAATTACATCGTTAAAATATCTTATCGGAGTAGATGTTGCTTTTATGATTTTATTTGCGAGAGAGGAGAGATCTTCTCTCTCGCAATTTCCTCTAACCATCAACAAAAACTCATCTCCACTTCTTCGAGCAAGAATATCTTCATTTCTGATTACTTTTTGCATATTGTCTACAATAGTTTTTAGCGTATAATCTCCCGCTTCATGTCCAAAAGTGTCGTTTACCTTTTTAAAATTATCTAAATCTATAAAGAAGAGTGCAATCATACTCTTGTCTCTTTGGGCTTGAGAGGCAGCTCTACTTAGCTCTATTTCAAACAGAAATTTGTTTGGTATATTTGTTAAAGTATCATAGTGAGCTAATTTATATAGTTTTTGCATCTCTGCATTCTTTAAATTCTGCTTCTCTTTCTCATCATAAAGTTTTTGTGCTATAGAGTTTAATTTATCATATAAAAAATCTATATTGACAGGCTTTGAAACAAAACCATTGCAGCCCATATTGATAGCTTTAAGAAGATTTTCCTTGTCATCAAAGGCTGACATCATCAAAATCGGTTGATTTTTATCTATGTTTTTTATCTCTTTTACCATTGAAAGCCCATCCATATTTGGCATATTTATGTC
>JALVAU010000223.1 GCA_027011025.1 Campylobacteraceae bacterium
TTATTAAAGGGGTCAGGGTTTGACTTTTGACTTTTATAGTCTTTAGCATATTAATTCTCCTTTGCTATTGTAACTTTCTCTACATGTAGAGAAAGTTTTTTAACTATCTGTTTTTTAGTAAAAGGAGATAAATTGCTATCTGTTTTGTTGTTGTTCATAATCTAATCCTCTTTTTTAAAGACAAGATAGAAAAGGGGAGTTGTACCAAGAGTAATCTTACTGCGAGAGTTCTGTACATTTAGTAAAATTTGGCAACCCAACCACCCACCTTGTTGCAACTGTATCTTATAACAGATAATCTTAAATTTAGTTGAAGATTATTATTTTTTTTCTAGGTAATTTGATATTTTTTCTGTCAATCCATACTCTTTATATTTGCTTCCATCAAGTAAAACTTGAGCAACACTTTTTTCTTCCGCATTGAAAACTAAAGGTGCTATAAAGTTTACAACAGAAGTTTCTATAGGGGTGGATACTATCATTATATTGAAAACCAAAGGCTTGGAGTCTTCACTTAAGTTGAGTAAATTTTTAAAATATTCCGGTACCGAAAAATCATAATCTCTGAGCAAAAAAGGGTTTATAAGCATAAAAACCGTCTCATCATCACAACTTTTGAGTTTAAAGAAAAAGTCATCAACTTTTTCTAATTCTACATTTTTTATCGATTCAAAGCCCAATATCGGTGCTTTTACACTAAATTTCATACTGTTCCTTTGTTTTTTAGAATCTTATTATAGCATATCGTCTAAATAAAAAAAAATTGGACTTTTATTTTTTGATAACACAAAATTGGATACAATACTAAATAGCTTAACTTAAAAAACTATAAGGAAAATGTATATGAAAATTTTGAAAATTTTGTTGCCTGTGATATTTTTGTTTATTCTTGGCGGGTGTGCAAAGAAAGAGAGTGTAGAAGTCTATAATAAACCTGCTCTATATTGGTATGGTCAAATTGTCAAAGAGATTAAAAATCAAGATTTAGAGAAGGCTGATGACTATTTTACCTCTTTGTCTAGTGAACATGTGGAGTCACCTCTGCTTCAAACTAGCATGCTTATTCTTGCCAATGCACATATAGAAGAAGAGGAGTATATACTAGCAAATTTTTATCTTGATGAGTATATAAAAAGATATGGAGATAGAAAAAATAGCCAGTATGCAAAATTTCTTAAGATAAAGGCAAATTTTGAATCTTTTACAAAACCAAATAGAAATCAGCAGCTTATAATTGATACCATTAGAAATACCAAAGAGTTTCTTAATGCCTATCCAAACTCGCAGTATGTGCCTATGGTAAATACTATTTTAGTAAAATTAGAGCTTGCAAATCTTCAAACAACACAGGAGATAGCAAGTTTATACAACAGAATAGACAAGCCAAAGGCTAGTAAAATATATAAAGAAAAGATAGATAGATCATCACTTAAGGAAGCAAATATGATAAAACCACATGTACCTTGGTATAGAGCTTGGTTTGAGTAGGGATAAAATGCAATTAAATAATTATAATCAATTCCCGGCAACTTTGCCTATTATCGTTGAAGATAGTCTCTTTTTGTATCCTTTTATGATTTCCCCGATATTTTTATCAGATAGTGATAATTTGGATGCCATAAATGATGCCTTGGAAAATAATACCCTTATAATGATTTGCTCCACTAAGCCCGGTTTTGAAGGAGAGAGGGATTTTGAGTCGATATACCATTCAGGTGTTATAGGCTCTATCATGAGAAAAGTTGAACTTCCAGATGGAAGAGTAAAGGTTCTCTTTCAGGGGATGCTTAAGGGTAAGATTATGGAGGAGGTAAGCAGTAAGCCTCTTAGGGCAGTGGTAGATGTTATTAAAAATATCAATAGTGGCAATCAAAAAAGCGATGCCATGCTTTCACTCTTAAAAGAGAAGATAGCCTCACTTTCGAGGATTAGCGGTATTTTTCCACCAGATCTACTAAAAACGATAGAAGAGAACAGGGAAGTGCATAGGATATGTGATCTTGTTGCAAGTAGTATGAAGCTAAAAAAAGAGAGTGCGATTGAGCTTTTTGTCATGGTAGATGAGGAAGAGAAACTTCTAAAACTCATAGAATTTATACTCGCAGAGATAGAGACTAGTAAACTTCAAAAAGAGATAAAAAACAGAGCACATTCACAGATAGATAAGATAAATAAAGAGTATTTCTTAAAAGAGCAGTTAAAACAGATACAAAAAGAGCTAGGAACTGACAACCAAAGAGATGAAGAGATAGAGGAGTATAGAAAAAAACTTGAAACCAAGAAAAAATATATGTCCGAAGACTCTTATAAA
>JALVAU010000224.1 GCA_027011025.1 Campylobacteraceae bacterium
TTCTTGCATACTTCGTTAGACTTTCTTAAATTAGCTAAGGCTAGTCCTACGAAAGTCTGCCTTGCCTGCAAAAAACCTCATAAAGCTATCAGTATATAGGGTTGTTAGAGGTGCCCTTAAGATAGTTATTTTTTTATATTCTTTTTTCTTTTTGCATGTCTCTTCTCCTTTTTTACTGAGTGTATCCAGAGCCAGTTTACACCATAAAATACTGCCACAGAGACAGTTATAGCATAGAAGAGAGTACCGGTGTAAAGAGGCACAAATATATTTGCAAGGTTTGCGTCAAACCAGCGTAGATTTAACTCTACGCTTAGGTGTGGTTTTCCGAGTATAAATGCCCCTGTTAGATACTCCATATAGTACATAAAAGGCATAGTTACAGGATTGCTAAGCCATACCATGCTGATAGCAATGGGAACATTAAATCTAGCAAGAGGAGTCATAGCAAGAACAGCTAGCATCTGAAAAGGCATAGGTATAAAACCCCAAAATATACCAACCAAGAGACCTTTTGTTACGGCTTTTCTATTTACAGAGAGATACTCTCTTGGTATATGATACTTTTTGATAAAACTATCTAGTTTGCTTTTTTTGCTTTTTTTCTTAAATACTTTTCTTATCATGATTTGAAAGTATAGCAAATTTAGAACTTTATTGTCTTATAAATGGTATAATTTTTTTAAAAAATGGTGCAAAATATGAAAAAAAAGATAGCTTTGCTCTTTTTATCATCTCTCTTTATATACGCTGCAGAACTACCCCTCCAGTTTTTTGGCAACAAACATGTTGATGATTCGCAGTTGTATGGAGCTTTAAATTTGCATAAGCCCTCTTTTTATGAATTTTATAAGAAAGAGGCGACACTAGATACTAAAACTTTAAAATTAGCCCTAGAAACGATAAAAAGCTTCTATAAGACAAAAGGATTTTATCATGCTACTATAAAATCGAAAGAGAGTAAAGATAAGATAGTTTTATATATACAGGAGAAAAGACCTGTAAGAGTAGAGCTTTTTTCAGTTATATCCAAGTTTGATTTAAGCTCTTTAATCCCATTTAAGAAAGGTGTGATATTTCAAACTGACAAATTTATTCAAAGCAAAAAAGATATCAAAAGATTTTATAAAAATAGAGGATATTGCAAAGTTAGCCTTTATGCTAAAGCATGGATTGATATAAAAAAAGATAAAGCCTATTTAGCCTATGAAGTAAAGGAGAACAGACCTTGTCATTTCAGAGGTATAAAAATTAATGCACCCAAAAATATAGATGCTAAAATTATAAAATCACTGCTATATTTTAAAAAAGGCGATATCTACTCTTTGGAGAAGATAAAACAGAGTTACAAAAGTCTATATGCAAATGAGGGCATAGCAAATGTAATCATAAAAACAGATATGCAAAATGGATTTGATGTCAATACTACCATAGATATAAGCCAAACAAAAAAGCCAATTCGCTTTCAAACAGGAGGTGGGATAAATAGTGATGAGGGATTGGAATTTTCCCTTGGTGTGAAAAACAGCAATTTTTTTGGAGATTTGAAGACTATCGGTATCAGTGCAAAATATCTTCAGTTAAAACAGTCTATTTTGATTGACTTTAATATGCCCCTAGAGCAAAAAAAGATATTTGGAACTAGTCTAGAGTATAGCGATGAAGAGTTTTTAGGTTTCAGACAAAAAATGCTCTTAGCTAGACTGTTCTTAAAGCACAGAGGAACAAATATGGCATTTCAAGAGAGTCTGCTTTTTGACTACTCTAGCATAAGAGACAGCGAGGATCTAGTGGCATATCCGCAAGGAGATTTTTTTCTTGTTTCGCCAAAGATTAGTTGGGTTTATGATAACAGGGATGATATATTAGATCCTACAAAGGGTTATTTTGTTCGTGCAGAACTCATGGGCTCTATAAAATCATCTTTTTCTGATGCTACTTACTATAAGTATAGTTTGGAAGCAGCATATATTTTGCCTCTTTTGCCCTCTGTTGTTGCATTGAAGGCAAATTATGATTCTCTACATGTAAGTGATGGTTCCTTGCCTGCATCCTACCGATTTTATGCAGGTGGAATGAAAAGTAACCGTGCCTATAATTACCAAAAACTTGGATATAGAAGTGCAAGCGGTGAGCCGATAGGGCTAAACTCTGTACTTGGCTTAGTGGCAGAGTATCGTTTTAAAATATATGGAGATATCAGAGGAGTTCTCTTTAGTGACAATACACTCATAGGCTTGGGTGATACGCCGGATTTTTCAAAGATATATAGCACTCTAGGTTTTGGGTTTAGGTATAAGACACCTATTG
>JALVAU010000225.1 GCA_027011025.1 Campylobacteraceae bacterium
CCCTAAAACTTTTGCATATTTTTTCTGTCTCTGCAGTGCACCACCTACTGGATTTGATAAGATATTATCCCCAATAGATATCATAAGTACATTCATTATCTATTGCCAATTATTACTTCTTTGTTGCTCTATATAATCTTTGATACTTTTTGTAGCTTTCCAGCCTAAACTTTGTGTTTTTGCTGTCATCACATCTGCTGACATTCTATTTCCTTGTCTCTGCGGAAGCATGACTACATCTCCACCAAACATTTGCGCTATCTCTTTAATAGTATATGATTCATCACTTCCTATACCAAACTCATCTCCATAGCCATTTTCACCAACCAAAATTAAGCCGTTAATAATATCATCTATATGTGTAAAATTTCGCTTTTGTGTACCAGGGCTTACTATTGTCAACGGTTCTCCATTTTTCATTTTCTCTTTAAACAGTGCAATTAGTGTTGCGTATTTTCCAGTTTGTATCTCTCTATCTCCATATACATTATAAAAATATGTTATAGCATAAGGAATATTAAACCAAGTTCCATAATTCATAACTAACTCTGTATTGCTCGCCTTTGTCCAAGCATAAGGAGAAGCACTTCTACCTAAACCTCCATCACCAAATTTCGTACTACTTCCTGCATATAGTATTTTACAACCATGTTTTCTCACAAACTCCAACACAGAAAATATACCCTCTTTATTATAGTACCAAACTTTCTCTATATCATCAAAGCTCTGCTCTACCCTACTGTATTCACCTAAATGATAAACAATATCCGGACTAAAATCAACTAATTTGTCTATCTTTGAAGTAGAACCTTCTATATATGTTACACCATCTATATGATTATTTTTTGAACCTGTGAAGTAATTATCAAGACTATAGACTCTGTTCTTTTTGTCTTTAATCAATCTTTCACAAAGATGAGAACCGATAAAACCTGCACCACCTGTCACTAAGATATATTTTTGTCCCAACCTAAAGTCTCCCATCACTCTTGTCTAATACAGACTTTATATCATATATCACTTGATTTTTGTCGCCAAACTCTAAATTTTTAAATTTATCATGTGCAACAGCTAAAACTACTGCATCATAATCATTGAGATTTCTCGTGTTACTTAGATGCAAGCTATACTCTTTTTCTACCTCAGCTTCATCTGCCCATGGATCACTTACTGCAACATCGCATCCAAACTCTTGTAACTCTCTTATGACATCTACTACTCTGCTATTTCTGATATCCGGGCAATTCTCTTTAAATGTTATGCCCAACACCATCACTTTTGAGTCTTTAACAGGGTGACCTTTTTTGATGAGAAGTTTTATGACCTGATTTGCTACATATACACCCATATTGTCATTTATGCGTCTTCCTGCTAGAATGATCTCTGGATTAAATCCTACCTCTTGGGCTTTATGAGTTAAGTAGTAGGGATCAACACCTATACAGTGTCCTCCAACAAGTCCAGGGCGAAAAGGCAAAAAATTCCATTTTGTTCCAGCTGCTTCTAATACGGCTTTGGTGTCTATTTTTAGACGATTAAATATAAGGGCTAATTCATTTACAAAAGCTATATTTATATCTCTTTGGCTATTCTCTATCACTTTAGCAGCTTCTGCCACCTTTATGCTTGGAGCCTTATGAGTTCCTGCTGTGATGATTGAAGCGTATATATCATCTACTATATCTGCTATTTTAGGCGTACTACCGCTTGTCACTTTTAAGATTTTTGTAACTGTGTGCTTTTTATCTCCTGGATTTATCCTCTCTGGAGAGTATCCACAGTAAAAATCTTCATTATATTTTAGTCCACTAACTTCTTGTAGCACCGGCACACACACCTCTTGCGTAGCACCGGGATATACGGTGCTCTCGTAGATGACTATATCATCTTTTTTAAGTACTTTTCCTATAGTTTGACTAGCTTTTACCAAAGGTGACAAATCCGGTCTTTTGTTTTTATCGATAGGGGTTGGAACAGTCACTATATAGACATTGCAATCCTCAATCTGTACCAGATCTGTTGTAAATTTTATACCGTTATTTAGCGCCTCTTTGAGTTGGTTTTTATTTAACTCTAATGTTCTATCATGAGCCCTATTTAACTCATCAACTCTTGTTTGATATATATCAAATCCAACTACCTGATATTTACTGCTGAAGGCATGAGCCAAAGGAAGTCCGACATATCCTAAGCCTATTATACATATGTTATGAGCACTCATTATACTCCTTTAATTTTCACTGTACCGATAGTCAATTTGAAAACCATTCCTCTAACTATCTCTAAAAAATATATCTCTAGTA
>JALVAU010000226.1 GCA_027011025.1 Campylobacteraceae bacterium
CCACGCCACTTAGGAGCATCACATCAGCATGTCTTGGGCTAGCTACAAAGTGAATCCCTAATCTTTCTAAGTCATAGTATGGATTTAAGAGGGCATTGCACTCGGCTTCACAAGCATTGCAACTTCCGCTGCTAACCATCCTTATGGCTAGACTTCCTGCAAATTTTTTGCCTATTTTACTCTTTAGCTCTCTTTTTATCTCTTCTAAATCTTTGTCAAATTTTAGATCTCTAGTAGCGATAGAATTTTCTGCTCTTTTTTTCCAAAATTTTATCATAAATCACTTCCTGCATAGCTAAGATCACAACTCTTATTTATGAGTGGAAAATCAGCAATGATATCTTTTTCCATCATGAGATAGAGTGCCTGCCAGTTTATAAAACTAGGGTCTCTTGCATAAAATCTCTCAATCAATCCATCTTTAAGTTTTATAAACATAAATATTTCACCTATAGAGCTTTCAGTAAAGCTCATATACTCACCATCTTTAAACTCCATAGGTTTATCGACTCTACATGTAGAGTCGATAAAATTTCGTATCATAGATATAGAGTTATATATCTCTTTGATTCTTAATTTAAATCTTGAAGCGACATCTCCTATGTCATCACTTTGCAATATAAAGCCATATTTCTTATAAAAATCGCTATCTCTTCTATCTATTTTTACTCCACTTGATCTAGCAACTACTCCTACCACCCCATACTTTTGTGCTTTTTGGGTACTTAAAACCCCTGTCGTATCAAGTCTGTCCCAAAGAGAAGGTATATCTACAATCCAATCTTCAAACCACCTTACTCTACTATCTAAGTCATCTAAAAATTCTACGATTTTATCTTTATCATAATCTTTAACATCAAAGTTTACGGCACCAAAGCCAAACCTATGTCCACACAGCTCTTTTAGAAATACTCTTGTATCTTCTGCGAGCATAGAGGCAAAACTAAGAGCTGCGCCAAACCCTGCATCATTTGGGATAAAACCTATATCTGTTAAGTGGTGAATCAACCTCTCAAACTCCAAAAGCATACAGTGGTATTTTTTTAACTTTTCATCATATCTGTTTTCGCCGGCTTGCATAACTATGTCAAACCATGCCAACTGATAAGCTATGCTTTCGTTGCCACTTATCTTCTCTATCATCTTTTTTGCTTCCATAAGAGTTTTGCCCTCAAGTGCTTTTTCTATACCTCTATATGTATAAAAATGTCTCACTTCAAGATGCAACATCCTCTCACCCTCTTGTGAAAATTGAAAATGTCCGGGCTCTATTATGCCCGCATGTATAGGACCTACGGCTACTTCAAAAACGCCATCTCCTTTTACACTCTCATACTTATATGGTTTGTATTCACTATATTCTATTTCACTCCCCGCAAACTCTTTTCTCATCAAAGCCACACTAGGAAATCTCTCATGATGAATAAGCGGTCTGTTATCGTAGGCATTTACTATTTTTATACCAAAATCATCTCTTATCTTTCTTTCAAACCAAGTGGCGATGGTGTATTTTGATGAAATTGACTTTAAAACGGGATTATCTTTATCTAGCTTTTCTCTTTCTGCCCTTGTATCAAACAGTGTTATAACTTCAAAACAGTTACTCTTCTGCAAAGCAAACCTAGCTATGAGCCTATCTTGTTTCATCTTGATACTCTTTTATAACTTTTGGTAATTTTTTTGGATTTTTAATTCTAAACTGTTTGTTTATACTGCTTAAACCAAACACTAACTCTACATCTGCTTTTTTAACACCAAACTCTTTTGCTAAAAATTTTATCATATACTCTGTAGCCTTTCCATCCTCAGCGGCTGCTTTTACTGCCACTTTTAATTGGTCTCCCCTTACTTTTCCTATCTTATCGACCTTAGCTGATGGGGTGCCTAAGACATTGAGTATTAAAAACTCACCTTCAAAATGAAAAAACAGCTGTTCCCTCATGAAATTCCCCTTAAAAACTCGAAAGTCCAAGGGGTAAGTAGTCCTGCCAAAGAGAGCGCAAATACAAGAAGAGCCAAGACTTCATTTCCATAAACCACCCTCTTCTCCTCTACTCCTTCGTACTTCATGGATTGATATATCTCTACAAATCTGTAAAAGATAATAGAGAGCAAAACAAGAAGAAAGACTATAGCTCCAATCATCAAAAGCAGGTGTTTATTTTCCTTTGCAATTTGAATCATTGAGCTAAAACCGTAGAGTTCTGAAAAAAACATGGGACTTGGAGGCAAAGAGATAATACTAAGCAAAAATAGTGCTGTTAAAAAATAAAAAATCTTTCCTTTGATACCACTATATCCCT
>JALVAU010000227.1 GCA_027011025.1 Campylobacteraceae bacterium
CTGAGGATAGAGCCTAGACTCTGTCATATCAATCTCTATCTTTTTTACCTTTTGCTGTAAATCCAGTGATTTTATTTTTGCCTCATACTGCAATGCACTCTCATAGGCTCTAGTAAGTGTCAAGTCTTCACCAAATACAAAAGAGCCTAATAGCATCATTATTACTGTTTTTTTCATAATCTACTCTTCATTAAAGGCTCGACTGAACATATCTTTAAGTGGTTTAATCATATACTCAAACATGGTTCTCTCTTCTAACTGTATCATCACCTCTGCTGGCATACCTGCTACTAGCTTAAACTTGTAACTTTTCAAATCCTCTCGACCCTTTTTTGTTAGTTCTATTTTTGCTTCATAGTATGGAGGTGTACGACCATCTTTAGAAGGAATAATATCAGCTGAAATATGCTTTACTACTCCCTCTAAAACATCTGTATATTTGGTATTAAAAGCAGAAAATCTAATATGGCAAATAAGTCCTTTATGAACCCTATCAATATCTGTAGTCTTAACCCTAGCAACAACTATAAGCTTAGAATCTTCTGGAATAATCTCAAGAATAGGAGTTCCTCTACCTATAACACCACCTACTGTATGCATTTTCATACCGATAATTGTTCCAGAGATTGGTGCTTTTATTATGGTGTGCTCTAGTGTATCCTCTCCAATGGACATCATTGATTTAAGATTTGAGATTTTTGCTTGGACTTTAACCAAATCTGCAAGAACCGACTCTTGAAAATCTTTTTTTCTATATGCATCAGTAGCCTCTAGTTCAGAAATCTTTACATCTATCTCATTTAAGCGAGATTGTGAACTGGCTATATCCCCCTCAATGGCTATCTTCTCTCTGCTTACATCTCTGAGTTTTAGCTTATCTATCATCTGCTGTTCATACAGCTCTTGCCACTCAACCAGCTCCTCCTCTACAGAAGAGAGACGCATACTTTTACTATCAATCATATACTGTATACCCTCTTTCTGCTTAACCAGTTGAGATATCTTCTCCTGCGTAATCATCTCTTCACTTGAAACAATTCTTTTCCTAGCTTCAAACATCTCTTTTTGTGCAGTCATCAACTCTCTTATATTTGGCTTATTGCTTTGATTTATTAGCTCTGAAGGAAACGAGATAACTAACCTATCATCTCGTTGAGCTTTTAGCCGTGCCTCCATTGCCAATGCCTCTAAATACTGCTGATTGTCTATTTTAAACTTACCCTTGACCTTTGCATTACCCAGTTTTAAAAGAGTATCCCCTTTTTTTACTACATCTCCATCTTTGACTAAAATCTCCTCAACAATACCACCCTCTAGGTGCTGTACAGTCTTTTTCTCTAAATCAGCAGAGACTGTTCCTATAGCTACTGCTGAACCTGCCAATGGTGCATAGTACATCCACCCACCAACAAAGCCAAATACAACTATTAGTAGAGTCAATCCAAAAATAATTGGACCTACTGAACTCTTTGGAGGTGTTTTTTTCTTTTTTGCATTACCCATTCTCTCCCCCTTTTTTACCATCTAAAGGCTTTGCTTTTTGTGCCAATTGTGCCTTTGCTTGAGCCTGTGCTTCTCGTTGGGCTTGGGCTTGAGCTTGAGCCTGTTGTTGAGCCTGAGCCTGTTGTTGAGCCTTGGCTTGGGCTTGTTGTTCTGGTGTCTTACCTGACAGTTTAGCCAAAACATCTGCTGTAGGACCATACAGTTTAAGTGTACCATCTTGCATCACTGCCACTTTTGTTGTTACACGAAGTATATTTGGTTTATGTGTAATCAGAACCACGGTTGTTTTCCTTTTTCGTAACTCAATCAGTGCTTGGAGAAGTGCTTGTTCTCCCATATCATCTAGGTTTGAGTTGGGTTCATCTAGTATTACAAGTACAGGATTATCATACAAAGCTCTAGCCAAACCAACTCTCTGTCTCTGTCCACCTGAGAGAGTTGAACCACCTGCCCCAATAAGTGTATCATATCCATTTGGAAGTTTTAAAATCAACTCATGTACACCTGCTAACTTAGCAGCTTCAACCACTTTTTTTGAGTCTATCTCATTAAATCTTGCAATATTTTCACTTACAGTTCCACGAAAAAGTTCAATATCCTGAGGAAGATAACCGACAAATTTACCTAGATGCTCTCTGTTCCATTGTGATATATCAGCACCATCAAGTCTTACCTTTCCAGCTTTTAGAGGCCAAAGCCCCAAAACTGCTCTAGCAAGTGAAGATTTACCAGCAGCACTAGGTCCAATAACACCTACCACATCTCCTTGCTCTATTCTCATACTTAAAGCTTTAATA
>JALVAU010000228.1 GCA_027011025.1 Campylobacteraceae bacterium
GGCTGATTGTTTTTTACTTGAAGTTGAACTGTCATATAGATTTAGACTAAAGCTTAGCATTAGTTGATTTTGTTGATCGGGTAAATCTCTTAAAAGTCCCTCATTGTAGTCATTATAATGGTATATGCTTACTGTATCTTCTAATTTAATTTTTGGCTTTTTTATAGCAGAGATTTGCCTTATATTTTCATTTATAACTTTTAAATTACTTTGTAATGCCTTTATAGCATCACTTTGTCTGTATTTTAAATTTGGTATATTTGGCAATTTCGAGTTATCTATATGAGTGATTTTTTTACCCGCTAAGAGAGAGAGATTTTGATATAGTTCATCTCTTTGATACTTCAAATCCTCTATGATATACTGGTTTGACTCATACTCTGATTGAAGCTTTAGAACCTCATCTATAGTTATCATTTTGAGATCATACCTCTGCTTTTCTCTTTTATACTCGGCATTTAATGTTTTTGACTTATCTTCATAGGCTTTTATATTTGCATCTACTGTTTTTATGCCATAAAACATCTGTACCACTTGCAAAAGCATCTCTTTCTCAGATGCCTTTTTGCCTAATTTTGCAGACTCAACTTCAAAACTTTTTTGTCTTTTAATAGAGTCGTTTTTGCCACCGTCATATAAATCTATACCAAATTTTAAGTATCCCATAGAAGTTGCCCCAATTTGAGTGGAGCGAGTATCTAGATCAAGTTTATTATAACTTGCGCCTAGATTTATGGTTGGATTTAGTGTGTTTGCCACACTCTTTAGCGTCTCTTTCTTTGAAGCTATATCATAATCCATAGCTTTTATATTAGCATTGTTTTTTAGTGTGCTTTGCATTGCTTCTTTTAGACTAGTTGCATTTAAACTAAATGGTAAAATTGTTAACAATACTATTTTATATAATGTCTTCATTGCTCTTTTCCTCTATTTGAATTTTTTTATCTTTAATAGTCAAGACTTTATCACAAAATGGCAATAGCCTGTCATCATGAGTAACCATAATGATAGTTACATTTTGTTCTCTTGTGATTTTTTTCAGCATCTTAACAACACTTATAGCTCTATGCCTGTCAAGTGCGGCGGTTGGCTCATCTGCTAGTATGATGTCTGGCTCATTTGCCAAAGCTCTAGCTATTGCGATTCTTTGATTTTGTCCACCACTTAATTCACTTGGCATATTGTGAAGTTTATCGCTCATATCAAGATAATCCAAAAGCTCTTTCACCCTTGGTTTTACAACTTTTTTAGACTCACCGTTTTGATAAGGAAGAAGAGAGACATTTTCCTCTATATTTAAAAATGGTATCAGATAGTGAGCTTGAAAGATAAAACCTATCTTTTTTCTCCTAAGTTCTCTATCATCTTTTACTTTCCATTTATTATCATAAACTACTTCGTCTCCTATCTCTATCTTTCCGCTTGTGGGCTCTAGTACACATCCGAGCATCATAAGAAGTGTTGTTTTTCCAGCACCGCTAGGAGCTACCAATGCTACAAATTCACCTTTGTTTAGGGTAAAGTTTGCACCATCTATGACAGTGACTTCACTCTCGCCTTTACCGAATTTTTTCACTAAATTTTCTATTTTTATAGATTGATTTTCATTCATATCATCCCCCTATCGCTTGTGACGGGTCTGTCTTGATTACTTTATATATACCAAAAAGAGATGCGAATACAGATGAAATCAATATAACTACAAAAAGACTAAAAGCATCACTTGTTTCTAAGACTATCCTCTTTGGAAACCCTCCTGCGATCATCCTAGCAAAGAGGTTTCCCGATATAAAAGCCAAAACTCCAAGCACAATAGTCTCTTGAATAATCATCTTTGAGATTGTAAAATTTGATATACCTATGAGTTTAAGTATGCTTATCTCTTTTATCTTCTCTAGCGTCATAGTATATATAATAAGAGCGATAATCACAATAGAGACTATAATCAATATAACGGTAAACATACCTATCTGCTTTGATGATTTTTTTATCACCTTTTCTAAAAGTAGCCTAGTCTGTTCATTTTTAGTAAAAACTTTTTTGTGTGTTGTTATCTCTATATTTCTAGCGACTTGTTCTGGATTGTAACCATCTTTTATTTTAGCTATTATCGCATTTACAAGATGAGGGTTTCCGCCCTTTATGCCTCTAGCATCATCGCTTTTTATTCTCTCATTTGTATATGTAAACTGTAAAACTTCAGCATCTTTTAGGCTAGTGAAAATAAGATAGTCACCGCCATTTGAGACTGTATCTTTGGTAATACCTACAACTTTAAATCTGTCTCTTCCCATCT
>JALVAU010000229.1 GCA_027011025.1 Campylobacteraceae bacterium
AACATAGCATCATTAATCATAATTTCTATATCATTTTCACTTATATGAAGCATATCTACCAAGCAGTAAATTATCTGTCCAAAAGGGTGTGGAAATTGCCCTATCTCAACTTTTACACTCTTATACACACTTCTAAGAACATTTGGATCTCCAACACTCAGCATAACATCGCTTGGTTGTATCATCAATGAATCTCTTGGTAACATTAATTGGTTTGCTCTATAAATTGCTGCTATTCTCCATTTTCTTTGTATGATGCTTCCAAGATGTCTATATGCATAAGAGCTCCCTGATGGAATTCTAATTTCCATAATTTCACCTTTTCCCATACCAACATTTTGGGCAATAACAGGCATATCAGGGAGATAATCTAAAAAACGAGAAGCCAATACTTCACGAGAGTCGAGTAGATATATCCTTATATCATCAAATTTTAAACCCCATCTATCAAGCATAACAATCTGAATTTCTTTATTTAATTTTCTAATATTTTTATATGATGAGAGGGCATCTATTTTATTTGATACTATAATCATAACTTGGTAAAATCCATCATTTAGAACCAATGAAAGCTTATCATAACTTGTTGGGTCAAAATCGTAAAATTTGAAATTTTCAGGTTTTATATCAGGTATTGAAATCTCTCTATATGCAATAACACTGTATTGATTTTCACCATCTTGTGAAGATATAACTCTTTCTAAAAAATATTTCGCTAAAATACCATCAGCAAGTATAAGAATTTTTTTCATTTGTACTCCGCTAGACCTTTTAATAGAGGTACTCTAAAGTCTATAATTAAGGATATTATACCAAATATGACATTTCAAATAGATAATACAGACCAAAATGCCAGAGCATGCACCATAAAGACAGCACATAGTACTATACAAACGCCTGTTTTTATGCCTGTAGGAACAGTAGGAAGCGTCAAAAGTCTTGATGCAAAAGATATGGTAGAGATTTTAAAGGCTCAAATCATACTTGGAAACACCTATCATCTATATCTTCGACCGGGAGATAAGACTATCAAGCATTTTGGAGGACTTCATGGATTTAGTAAATTTCCAAATAGTTTTCTAACCGATAGTGGTGGATTTCAAGCATTTAGCCTAAGTTCTAACTCAAAACCAGATGAACAGGGTATAAGATTTAAGTCTCACATAGATGGGTCTATGCACTACTTTACCCCTAAAAGTGTTTTGGATATCGGTTATAATCTTAACTCCGATATAATGATGATATTAGATGATTTAGTGGCTCTTCCTGCTCAAAAAGATAGAATAGCACTCTCCATCAAAAGAACAACAGCGTGGGCAAAAGAGGCGATAGAGTATCATGTAAGCCAAAGAGAAAAAGGTATAGGAGTCAATCAAAATATCTTTGCTATTATACAAGGGGGAGTAGATAAAGAGTTTAGAAAAATATCTGCAAACGAGCTCTGTTCGTTAGAGGAGTATGACGGCTTTGCCATAGGAGGACTTAGTGTCGGTGAAGCGAGCGAACAGATGTATGAAACAGTCGAATACACAACACCATTTATGCCAAAAAATAAACCTAGATACTTGATGGGTGTTGGAACTCCTGAGGATTTAGTAGAAAATGTACAAAGAGGTGTGGATATGTTTGATTGTGTGATGCCGACAAGAAATGCAAGAAATGGCACACTTTTTACCTCCTTTGGAAGAGTAAATATAAAATCAGCAAAATATGTATTAGACAGTGAACCCATAGATAGTGAGTGTGAATGCTATACATGTAAAAACTACAGTAGAGGCTATATAAACCATCTCTTTAGAGCTAGAGAATTGACATATTTTCGTTTGGCATCTTTACATAATTTGCACTACTATTTAACTCTCATGAGAGAGATGAGAGAAGCAATAATCCAAAATAGATTTCAAGAATTTAAGATAAAATTCTATGCTAAAAGAGGTAGATGATGAATTGTGACTGGTGTAAAATTGCATTTCCTATCGTGCTGATTGTATCCATAGTAACCCTATTTTCTTATCAATATATCAGTCCTGCACCTCCAAAAACACTAAAGATAGCAACAGGAAAAGCAGATGGGTCTTATTATCATTTTGCTACTAAATATCATCAGCTTCTAAAAAAAGATAAATTTGATCTCCAAATTATTCCAACAGCTGGGTCGGTTGAAGCTTTGTCTATGCTCCAAAAGGGTGAAGTAGATGTATCTTTTGTACAGGGTGGAGTTGCAACAAAAAAGAGTACAAGAGATTTAGTCTCTCTTTGTAGTATCTATTTTGAGCCTCTTTGGATATTTTACAAAAAAAGTGATAATTTTAAATATCTCTATCAGCTAAAAGGTAAAAAACTCTACATTGGCGAGATTGGTAGTGGCACAAGAGCTTTGGCACTTGTTTTGTTGAAGGAAAATAGTATCGATGCAAAAAATACAACATTTGTTGATTTGGGAAAAACAGATCCCCAAAGTGCACTTACAAATGGAAAAGTAGATGCAATTTTTAGTGTGATATCAGCCTCATCAGATAAAATAAAAAAACTCCTAGAAGATAAGAATTTAGAATTATTCAATTTTAAAAGAGCTATGGCGTATAGCAAAAGATTTTCTTATCTTAGCGCCCTTAATTTAGGAGAGGGTGTGATTGATATTGAAAAAAATATTCCAAATCACAATATAACACTTTTAGGAACCACAGCAACCTTGGTAGCAAATAAAAGTATAAATCCTGATTTAATAAGACTCTTGCTAAAAAGTGTTAAAAAAGTTCATTCAAATGCAACTATATTTTCCAAAGAAGGAGAGTTTCCTTCGTACAAATACACACAAATTCCTATGAGTGAAGATGCTAAAAATTACCTCATCAAAGGGGATAGTTTTTTAGAAAAGATTTTTCCTTTTTGGATTGCAAGCATGATAGATAGATTGGCTATAATGATCATACCTCTTTTAACCCTGCTTTTTCCTCTGCTTAAAGGGGCTTTTCCTCTATATAGGTGGCGTGTTAGGTCTAAGATTTACAAATGGTACAGAGTTTTATATGAGATAGATTCAAACCTCGAAATACTTAAAAAAGATGAATTAAAAACAACAAAAGACAATCTGTTAAAATTGCTAAAAGAGATACAAAAAGAGACTAAAATACCACTTTCATATATGGGTGAGTACTACAATCTAAAAGTGCATATAAATATGATTTTAAATAAGATTGATAAAAAAATATCTCAAGCTTGAGTGTTTATATATTTGCATGTTTTATCTGTCTTTTGTTGAAAGATGGAGATTTTTTTGATTTTGATTTTTGATTTATCTCTTCATATCTGAGAAATTTCGGGAGTTTTCTTGTTTTTATTACCAATAGATCCTCTTTCATCATCTCTTTTAACTCATCTTTATCCAAAAGTTCTCTCTCCAAGATATAATCAAACAGCAGTTTTGAGAGTCTATCTAGCGAAATTTGCCAAGTAGATTGGGTTTTAGTATATATCCACTCACTAAAAGCAAAGAAACTATCATACACCCTGCCCTCAACAAAGAGCAAAGCAACACTCTTCTTAAAATTTCCACTGTTGTAAACCAAATCCCAAAATCTAGCAAATCTCTTCATCTTTTGCATTTGTAAATATGGTATAAGATTGTTTTGTAGTATATCATAAGGCGGTGTATCACTGTATTTCATACCATATATCTCATCGTGTCTATCTATGGTTGTGCCTGAGAGTTTTTTTAAAATTCCAATCTGAATTTCACACTTTGTCATAGAGTAGAGTCTATCTAAATTTTTACCAAAACTCTCCAAACTCTCGCCCGGTAAGCCAACTATAAGATCTACATGTAGATGTGCTTTTGTTTCATTGTCTAAGAAGTTGAGATTTCTTTGGATTTTATCTATATCTAGTTTTCTATATATATTTTTTGAGATTTCTGGATTTAGAGTTTGGATACCTACTTCTAACTGTAAAGATGCGGGAGGGAACTCTTTGATCCTCTCTTTTAGAGAGTTTGGAAAATTATCCGGCACTACTTCAAAATGTATAAAATACGGTGGCTCTTTTGAGAGAAAAAAATCCATAAATCTATTTGCTCTATCTATGCCTTGGTTAAAAGTCCTATCTATAAACTTGAAACTTCTAACACCCCTATCCCACAAAATCTGAAGCTCTTTTAAAAACCTATCTATATCTATATTTCTAACTTTTTTATCCAAAGATGAGAGACAAAACTCACAAGAGTATGGGCAGCCTCTACTTGCCTCTACATATATATATCTGTTCGATACATCTTCATCACTGTAAAAGGCATAAGGAAGTTCGATTTGATTTATGTCTATCATAGGGGCTTTTATGGTTTTTGTCTGTGGTAAATCTCCTGCATATATCATTTTGCACAATTCATAAAAAGCGATATCGCCTTCTCCTAAAATAAAATAATCACTACCACTAAAATCAACCCTATGAGGAAAATAACTAGCCTCTGGACCACCTGTTATCACTATGGTTTGTGGAGCTACTTTTTTCAGTATTTTGATAAATTCACCGACCTCTATGGCATTCCATATATAAGCACCAATGCCGACTATCTTGGGATTTTGAGCCAATACCAACTCTACCGCATCTTCGACACTACTGTTTATCGTAAATTCTATGATTTTTGCTCTATTTTGGAGCTCTTTTAAGTTTGCATATATATATCTGAGGCCTATTGAGGTATGAGTATATCTGGCATTAAAAGTACATAAGATAATCTCTTTCAATTTTTTTTAGCCTTTGCTCTGATAGTATCAGTTAAAAATATAGCGCCAGAGTGTTTTTGCAAAAACGGCTCCAACCCCAAAGCGATATCTTCAGCTTTTTGCGGTTCGACAACACTCATGAGCATCACAAGCGCATCTTCTTCATTAAAAAGAAGATGTCCTTCGTGAAAACCATGACTCCCCATGCCCTCAAGATTGTGAAATATAGTGTATCCTTGTATATCTATCTTGTCTAGCAGTCTCTTTAGCATCTCAAGATTTGAGCCCTCTGTTATAATTTCTACCTTTTTCATCTTTTGCATTATCATTTTATCACTCCTTTAAACTCTATCTTTTTCCAACTTTTAGAATTTCCATGGTAGTAGAAAAATGCCTCTTCTTCTCTATCTATAAAAACCATCTTTATCCACTCATTGTAAACTAATTCTGAAACTTTTTTTATCTTGTCAATAGTTATTCTATATTTATGAAAAGGGGCATCAATAAAAGTCAACAACCTTATAGGTTCATGATAAATTTCACCCTTCTTATAGACACTTTGGGCTGCTAGCCCTGTTCTTAGATCACTAATATTTCCACTAATGACGCCAAATCTACCAACCACATTATGATAGACTTTACTTTCACTTCCAAAAGCTTCATTGTCTAATGCTGAAAAAAAATGTTCCATATTTATCCACTCTCCTATAACTAAAGGTGCAGAGAGTATAATCTCAAGGTAGTAACCAATTTTGTCTTGAGTATAATCATAAGAGTGTAAAAATACTCTATTGTCAAATCTAATTCCTCTTGTAACATCTCTTGGTGCTATGATAAAAGAGTGATTTGTAGCAAGTCCCCACTCTGGTCTTGTTTGTGACCAGTCTTGTGAATTTCTCTCTATAAATTTTAAAGCTTTTTTATCATTTAATTCTTTAGCAAAAGGCAGAGTTTTTGCTCTTTGAAGGGCAGATTTTTTAGTAGCACTATTTAGTCTGTTTTGTATATCATCTATCTCTATTTTTCTATCTTTTGGAATATTTTGAGTATCAAGCACAACTCTATCTGTGACAGTATTATGTAGGGCACTTAAAAAAATTGTACTTTTGGGTATCTTTATATCTGGTTTTAAACTATCTCTTATCTCTTTTTTGTTGAGTATATATGCAAGAACTTTTGCATTTGTATCGCTACTTTTTCCACCGCATGCCCCACAATCTAGTGCAGATTCATAAGGGTTGTTTTCCGATTTGCTCTCGTGACCACAGAAGATAACCACAGAAGAAAATTTTTCACTTAAACCTGTTAATTTTAGAGCATTTTTAGCATAAAAAAGCTGTTCGTTAAAAGTAAAACCAACTTTTGAAAGTTTTTCTATATGTTGCATTTTGTGGAAATATGATACTTGATACTCTTTTTGGAGCAACTCTAAAAGTTTTACCTCCTCATGGTGCATTAGATTTAAGGATAGAGCTAATTTTGTGATGGGTTCAATCTTTCCTTTTTTTAGTTTAAGCAAATCTTCGTGTGAAGTGGCTATCTCCAAAAACTCCTCTAATTCATCATCAAAAGAAGAGACATCTAGTGCAAAATTGTCTTTTATCGCAAGCTTAATCGTCTCTTTTTGTAGAGCCTTTATCCTGTTTAAAATATCTTTTTTGGAATATTTGTCTATTAGAAGTTTTCCTCTATACTTTTCATCCAAAATTTTAGCTCTTAGTGGCATATATAGATTTGGTATGATTGTTTTACCAAAAAAATCAAAACCAAATAGTAGTCCTATAGTCTCTACCATTATGTATGCCGACATTGTATTGTATTTTAGGTCATGATATATATGTTTTAGTGCTTTTTTTAACTTGGTACCACAAGAAGTTTGTGTATCTTCAAATTTATATACTATATTTTTAGGTTTAACAACAGCAGGACATAAGTTGGATTCATATTTTTTTGAAATATCTATTAATTTTAAAGGGATACCAAAAAAACCTCCTATACCGTAAGTATCAAAGTTTCCACTCTCCTCTATACATCTTCTAATGCTCTCACTTCTGACATCTATGCAAAAAAATAGTTGTGCAGAAGGGCTATCTTGGGACTCTTTATCTATATTTAAGACTATCTTTCTCATCAAATCATCTAAATAACTCTCTTCCATGGCTTTGAGCCAAATAAATCCCTCATAATCTTCAAACTCTCTTAAATTTTCCAAGAGCAGACTATAATCATCAAAATCTTCATCAAGATTTTTTAAAATTCCATGTAAAAAAATAGCATTTTGTTCTTTTTGTTCTTCGTTGAATGCTATCATATACTTATCATATATCTCGGTTAGTGAGTTCTTGTACAGAGCATCTTCATATCTTTGTATAAAACTAGGTAGTATTTTTTCACTGTTATATTCTAATCTTAAAAAACTCTCTTTTTGAGCAAGTACAGATTTAAGTCTTTGAAAATCTGGAAAGAAACCTATCTTGTTTTTCATCTTGCGTAGATACATGTAGAGAAAGTAGAGTCTTATTGCCAAAAACTCCTCTAAATATGCTGGATATTTTTTTTGATACAAATAGTCTTGATTTGTGCTTCTCCACCTTAAAAATCCTGTCCAACCATGTAGTTTTCCAAATTGAAGAACAAAAAATTCTTCCCACTCATCTTTGGGAATTTGCAATTCATTTAATACCCAAAATATGACATCTTCCGGCTTATCGCTTTGTATTAGAATTCTGCATATTTGAAGAGATTTATCAAAAAAAAGCCTATCTTTTCTAATGAGTCTTTTCCAAGAGTAAAACATCCCTTTTTCTTTATCTGCCGGTAGCCAACTTGCCTGCCCCTCATCTAAGTGCCTCATGGCCATTTTATTTAATTTACTGTTTATCTCTTGACAAAGTGTGGTTCCATATAGTCCGTCAATAGCATCGCAGAAACCAAAATTGATTCCTAGTTTTTGTGGACGGCGAGAAGTGCAAGTAGAGCTTAGCCTCTCTTTGATTTGCTTTATTTTTTGTTTGTCCATCTTGTTTGTTGTCTTGGGATTGGTAAATATATGAAAAAAAAGTTTTGCATACTCTTCACCCAAATCTTTTTTGTGACAATAATCCCTAATTTCTGTTTTAAGTTTTGCAGTATCAATCTTGCCTTCTTTATAAAATTTTTGGTACTCTTGTCTTGACAGAAACTTTCTATTGTGAAAATATGTCGTTGCTTTGCAGATTGCTTCTTCAAAGTGCATATTTTCAAAACCATGCAGAGGGTTGTGGTGAATAAAAGAGGTCATTGGCCAAAAATTATGAAAAAGATCAACAGCATTTTCTATCAATGAATTTATATATAAAATCTCTTTATTTGAAACAATCATACCAAGCCTTCCATAGCATAATAGATAAAAGCAGATATACTTAAAATCAATAAAGATATAAAA
>JALVAU010000230.1 GCA_027011025.1 Campylobacteraceae bacterium
ATATAAACAAAAGCACTACACCCTTCGGGGAGAAGAATAAATGGCAATCTGCAAGCTAAAAAATCTTTGAATTAGCTTTGGCTAGTACTACAGATTTTTAAGCTCACATCTCACCATTTCTTCTTCTCTCAAAAATTGAGCTAGTTTGTTGGTGGAGTAATAAAGTGTCAAATATAGAAATTTTTTCTTCAATAGACAGCAAGAAAAAGATATAATAAGACTACTTGTACCTATAATGTGCAAGATTGCTACTTCTAAGTTCTATGAGACTATAAGGGGTTATGCAAGAAGTCTAATAAAAAAATGGATAAAAATGGATAAAAAATTACACTTAGTAAGCCTTGGATGCAATAAAAACTTAGTTGACTCAGAAGTGATGTTAGGACGGCTTAGAGATTATAAACTGACTGATGATGCAAGTGAAGCAGATGTACTGATAGTTAATACTTGTGGTTTTATAGGCGCTGCCAAAGAGGAGAGCTTAGATACCATATTTGCTCTGCATAAACAAAGAAAAAAGGACTCCTTGCTTGTTGTCAGTGGTTGTTTAACCCAAAGATACAAAGAGGAGTTAAAAAAAGAACTCAAAGAGGTGGATCTCTTCACCGGTGTCGGTGATTACGATAAAATAGATGAGATTATCAACAAAAAGATAGATACTTTTTCAAACTCAACCTATCTTATCAGCGATGAACAAAGAGTAGTAACGGGCTCAAAATACCACACATACATAAAACTAAGCGAGGGGTGCAATCAAACATGTAGTTTCTGTGCGATACCCGGCTTTAAAGGAAAACTTCACTCAAGAAGCCTTATATCTATAGAGAAAGAGCTTAAAAGACTCATAAAGCAAGGCTTTTATGATTTTAGTTTTATATCTCAAGATAGTAGTTCATACCTAAGAGATTTGGATATAAAAGATGGTCTTGTAGATTTTATCGATATGGTTGAGGGTATAGAGGGTGTAGAGAGTGCTAGAATTTTATATCTATACCCAACAACCCTTTCAAATGAGCTAATACAAAAGATAATAGACTCAAAAACTTTTCATAACTACTTTGATATGCCAATTCAACATATAAGCGACACCATGCTAAAAAGAATGAAAAGAGGAGCAGGAAAAAGAAGAATTATAGAGCAGTTAGAGATGATGAGAAGTGCAAAAGATAGTTTTTTAAGGACAGGTTTTATAGTCGGTCATCCACAAGAGAGCCAAGAAGAGTTTGAAGAGCTGTGTAATTTTGTACAGGAGTTTGATTTTGACAGGATCAGTATATTTGCTTATTCTGACGAAGAAGATACTGTTGCATTTGATATGAAAGACAAGATAGACAAAGAGACTATCAATAAAAGAGTGGAGATTTTAAACAAGATTGTTGAAAAGAAAATTCAAAAGAGCCTTCAAAAAGAGGTAGGGCATGAGATAACTCTTGTAGCAGAGGGAGAAAGTAGCGAACATGAACTATTTATCGGGGCAAAAAAACTCTCTTGGGATAGAGAAATAGACGGGGAAATACTCATAAATGAGTCGCTTATAGGTGAACTTGAGATAGGCAGATGTTACAGAGCAAAAATAACACAATTAGCAGGAGATAAACTACTTGCAACAGTTAGTGCAACTGCATAAAACAACCATAAGCCTCCTGAAAAAGGGTAAAAATCTCCTTGCCTTCTCGGCTGGAGTTGACTCTAGTGCTCTGTTTTTTATACTCAAAGGTTATAACATTGAGTTTGACTTGGCTATGGTTGATTATAACACAAGAGAGCAGAGCAAACAGGAGGTGATTTATGCAAAAGAGTTATCAGAAAAATATAATAAAAGACTTTTTTTGCACTCTTGCAAGCTTGGCAACAGCAACTTTGAATACAATGCAAGGGTTGAGAGATACGACTTTTTCAAGGAGATAATATCAAAAAACTCTTATGACAATCTCATCACTGCACATCAATTAAACGATAAAATGGAGTGGTTTTTGATGCAACTTGGAAGAGGGAGCGGTCTTGTGGAACTGTTGGGCATGCAAGAGATTGAATTGGATAAAAAATACACCAAAATAAAACCACTTCTACATGTAAGCAAAGAGGAGTTGATAGATTTTTTAGATGCAAACCAAATAAAGTATTTTTTTGATAAAAGCAATGAGTCACACAAATATTTTAGAAACCAGATAAGAAGTAAATATGCAGACTCTTTTGTAAAAAACTTCAAAAACGGTCTAAAAAATAGTTTTGATTATCTTCAAAAGGACAAAGAGTTACTTCTGCCAAACAATAAAAAAAGAGTTAAAGAGCTT
>JALVAU010000231.1 GCA_027011025.1 Campylobacteraceae bacterium
TATAGCTTCAGGATAAGCAGATGGATGATTTTTGATCTTTGTTGCAACATATGAGAGCATGAGTTCTGCTTTTTCATACATATCCATGTCTCCTTTTAGAAGAGAGAGGGTATATATATCTTTTATAATAACAACTTGTGCACTTCTATAACTTGCATCTTCTAAAGGAGCGATAGATTTAAAATCAGAATCAGACAGGTACCATTTACCATCTATATAAAATTTTCTCATGGCTTCATTTGTCAAACTAAGTGCTTTATTTAAGTATCTCTTATCTTGCGAATACTCAAAAGCTTTTATGAGAGCATCTGTAAAAAATGCGTAATCCTCCAATAAGCCTTGAACTTTTAACTCTTTGCCCTTTAATAATTGATGGTACAAAACACCATTTTTCTGTAAGTTTTCCAACATATCATCAACTAATTTTAGAGCTTTTTTTGGATATTTTTTATCTACTACTTCTGCTTCAAAAAGAGCACTTGCCATCAATGAATTCCAAGAAGTTAAAATCTTCTCATCTATAAAAGGATATCTTGTTTTCTCTCTTAGTTTTTTGAGAACTATCTTGGCTTTATCAAGACTTTTTGGCACTTTTTCTTCTGTATCAACTATGGGATTAGTTTTTCCCTCTTCAAAATTTCCAACCTCCGTAATTCCCAAATAAGTCAGTATATTTTCTATATTTTTTTCATTAAAACCGGAGTCTTTTAATGCTTTATGTGCATTTTTCTCATAAAATACAAAGTATTTTCCCTCCACCCCTTCACTATCTGCATCACTTGCACTCTTATATAAACCTCCGTCTAAAAATCTATCATCCATATTTTGCACAGTTTTTATAATCACATTTTTAATAAATTCTGTAGGCTTTATGCTATATAATTTTGAGTAAGCTTCTATAAGTTCCGCATTTGTGTAGAGCATCTTTTCAAAGTGTGGTATAGTCCATGCACCATCGGTACTGTATCTAAAAAACCCACCCTCTATCTGATCATTTATACCACCATTTGCCATGGCTTTTAGGGCATCTTCACTCATAAAAAGTGCATCTTGATTTTTTGTAACTTTATATATATCCAACAGAGTGTCAAATGTACTGGCATGCGGAAATTTTGGTGATTTTCCTATGCCTTTATATATATTGTCATAACTTGCTTTTACGCCTTGGATAAATGAATCTACAACTTTTAAACTTATATCATCTTTGGTTGTTCTTATATGTGTATATTGATTTATGGCTTGCTCTATACTGTCTGCACTTTTTTTGATTTCATTTGGACTATTTTTAAATTTATCTACTAAAAAACTCATAACATCTCTAAAGCTAGGGGAGTAAGATTTTCGCTCTCCCGGCAAATAAGTACCGGCATATATCACTTTTTTCTCTGGTGTCATCACTATGGTTAGCGGCCAACCCCCACCTCTTTTATTTAAAAGATAAAATACATCTTGGTAATATTTATCGATATCGGGTCTCTCCTCTCTATCCACCTTTATAGAGATAAAATTATCATTTAAAATTTTAGCACTTAATTCATCTTCAAAAGTCTCTCTCTCCATCACATGACACCAATGGCAAGTGCTATATCCGATAGATAAAAAAATCAGTTTATGCTCTTTTTTTGCCCTATTAAATGCTTTATCTCCCCAAGGCATCCAATCCACAGGATTGTGAGCATGTTGTCTTAGATAGGGGGAATCCTCATTTATCAAACTATTTGTGTATTTAAATTGTGTTGCTTGCATACTTATCCCCAATGTTAAAACAAGTAAAATCTTACTTATTATCTTCATATTTTACAAACTTATAGTTATCTCTTGCCAAAGCTTGAACACCACCTAGCAAGTCAATTACATTATAGCCATTATCTCCCAAAAATTTTGCGACAATTCTACTTCTATGTCCAGTTCTGCAAACCAAAGCAAACTTTTCACCAGGTTTTACAAAAGAATTTAAAGCTTTTATAAACTTTGGCACATCATACCCACCCTTTTCATCAAAAAAAGTGATAGTCTTTGAACCTTTTATAATACCGGTCTCTCTCCACTCTGGCTTTGTTCTAATATCTATAATTTTTATACCAGAATTCACAACATTTTTACTGATAGGAAAGTTCATCACCTCAGCATAAGAGAAGCCAAAAAGCAACATTAAAATTAAAATTATTTTTTTCATAATTATCCTAGTAAATTGATTATTTTTTTCATAATTTTTATATGAACGACTCTGCAACCGATGAGTACCCCAAAATCAGAGATTTTGGGGTACTCATCGTGTGAAGCCTTAGTG
>JALVAU010000232.1 GCA_027011025.1 Campylobacteraceae bacterium
GTATAATAGCACATCTAAAAAAGTAATACAAGGAAACGATATGGGAAGAGCTTTTGAGTATAGAAAAGCAGCTAAAATGAAAAGATGGGGAAATATGTCAAGAGTATTTCCAAGACTTGGGCGAGTGATAACAATGGCAGCCAAAGAAGGAGGATGCGACCCTGAAAGCAATGCCAAACTAAGAACAGCCATACTCAATGCAAAAGCTGAAAATATGCCAAAAGACAACATAGAAGCAGCCATAAAGAGAGCAAATAGCAAAGATTTAGCAGCACTTAGTGAAATAACCTATGAAGCAAAAGGTCCACATGGATCACTATTTTTCATAGAGTGTGCAACAGACAATCCAACAAGAACCGTTGCAAAAGTAAAATTTAACCTCAAAAAAAGCAATGCCGAGATGTTAAATAATGGCTCTTTGGACTTTATGTTCTCAAGAAAAGCAGTTTTTGAGTTTGACAAAACAGATGATATGGACTTAGATGAGATAGAATTGGAGCTTATAGATGCAGGGCTTGAAGAGATAGAAGAAGAGGATGGATTAGTATTGGCACATGGCGACTATAAGGATTTTGGTAATCTCTCACATGCTTTTGAAAATCTAGGAATTGAGCTAAAAAAAGCCACGCTTGAGCGAATAGCAAATACTCCTGTGAAATTTACAGATGAACAACTTGAAGACATACAAAGAGTAGTGGAAAAAGTAGAAGATGACGATGATGTACAAGCAGTATATACAAATATAGGTTAGGTACTTGTAATAAGAAAAAGTATGGTATAATTGATACAGTTATCAGCAGGAGTACTAAATGCCAAGTTTTTTGTTTAAAACTTTTCTTTTTTTATTGCCAATCTTTGCTTCTCTTTTTATTTTTAGTGGTTGTGCCAAAACACAGGAGCAAAAAGAGTTAAAATCAAAAGATAACAATGTGAGTATCCGAATAGAGGGTGCCGTATACCCTCTTGAGAAACAAGATATCATATCTGCTGTCTCCGGTTATGTAAAAAATATATATGTAAAGAACGGCGATAAAGTCAAAGATGGTGATATTATCTACTCTCTAGATAAAGAGTTGATTAATTTAGATATTGAAAACAAAAAGATGGAGATTTCTTCACTTGAACAGATAAAAGAGCATGCTCTCAAAAAAAATACGGTTGACGGAAGTGTTCCTGCCATCAACTTAGCTGCAATAGAACTTAGGAAAATAGCATTTTTAAGGTCAAAAGGCTATCTAAATAAATTTGAAGAGAATACTTACAAAAAAAACTATATAAATGCTCTCTTTAGCAACAATCAAAATAACAATACAGATAATTTTGAAAAAATAAAAAACCTAAATAAACAGATAATGAGTAGTAAAATAGATTTGAAAAAACTAGAGTACAAACTAAAGCATGCTGATGCATATGCAAGAATAGATGGGTTTATAGCTGGATTGCATCTAAGTAAAAGAGAGTCTATTGGAACAAATAGAAAAATCTGTTCAGTAGTCAATTTGGATAAAGTTTTAATAAAAGCCGGTTTTTCTACAGGCTTATTACCTTTTATATATAAAGGAGAAACTATAGATATAAGCTTTGTAACTACTCCTCCTTATAGTGCAAGTACCGTCATATCACAAGTCAATCCTATAGTAAATGCTGCTTTTGGGAGAATGACCATAGAAGCAATAGTACCCAATAAGAGCTATTTATTGCAAGAAGGAACTAGAGCTTTAGTAACAATTCCTCTATCTAGAAAAGGTCAGGATAAAGTCAAGAAATACTTCTTAAATAATAATCGAGATACCACTCTTGAGATAAAATCTAAGATCTAATTTTGATTATAAACAAAAACTCGCCCTAGAGGTAGATTTTTTTTGCTAAATGAGTCTTTTTTATAATCTAATTTTATCACGAGTGTACTATCTTTACTCTGTAACCATATATCATTATAAACATCATAAATTTTTCTATTTTTTGGGATAAGATCAGATACTATCTTAAGAAATAAACTTTTTTTGTTTGCATTGCTCGCCAATACAAAACCATTGTGATAAAATCTAACATAGCTCTCTTTTAGTGCATCTAATTTTATATAATTATCGCCAAGAGGTCTGCCTAAATCGTAAAAATATATATCATCCCTCTCTAGCTCTCTATTTGTTGGGAGCTCGGCATATACTATATTGCCTGTAAGCTTACCCATAGCATAACTAAAATATATGGCATTTCTTGGTTTTTTTAAACGATAAAGACTTGCACTCTCATAAACTTTTTCGTACTCAGGTGCAATATAATTG
>JALVAU010000233.1 GCA_027011025.1 Campylobacteraceae bacterium
AAAAGAGTTAGATAAAAAAGATGATGTATCTCAGAGATATCTTCATATCGTGAGTCTAAAAAATGCAGAAGCCAAAACAATAGCCCAAACTTTAGGTGAAATAATAGCAAATAGACCCAAAGATAAAAAGGCAAAAGTAAAAGCCAGAGTCGATACGACAAAACCCACATTTACTGCTGATGAGGAGACAAACAGACTCGTAATTTATGCTTCAAATGAAGAGTTTAAAGATATACAGAAGCTTATAGATGCACTAGATACACCTAGACAACAAGTCTATGTGAGTGCCAAAATAGTAGAGATAAGTAATTCAAAGTCAAAGAAAATAGGTGCACAATATGGTGTCTTAGGAGGAGTTGCCAACTCTTCTGGGCTATACTCATTTAGTGCCCAGCTTGGCTCCCCTGCCATACCTTTTAACCTTAAGGATTTAGGGATCGATATACCCTCCATCACAAAGGGGTTGGCTCTTGGGGCAAGCATATCTCTGCTTAGTATCAATGGAGCTGCAAATATCCTCTCTCAACCCTCCTTGCTCTGTGTAAATAATAAAGAGTCCTCTATATATGTGGGAAAAACAGAGTCTATCATCACACAAGGAAGTGTTAGCGCAAATACAACTGATGTGACAAAAAATACCTATACAAGACAAGATATAGGTTTAACCCTCAAAGTAAAGCCTAGGATTTCAAGTGACAATAAAGTCTTACTACATGTAAATGTTACTATGGAAGATGTGTTGCCCGGAAGTAAACCGGGGCTACCGATAACTACAAAAAGGGATGTAGATACTACATCTATAGTAAAAAATGGTGAGAGTATTATAATCGGTGGATTGATTAAAGATAAAATCGGAAAAACCATCACAAAAGTCCCACTTTTAGGAGATATTCCGCTACTCGGTCAAGCTTTTAGACATACTGAAGATAGTGGGGATAAGATAAATCTTCTTATAGTCCTGACACCATATATAGTAAATAAAAGTGGACAACTCTCTTCGCTAAGAGAGGCTTTGGCAAAGTTAAATATTATAGAGAAAAAATTTGTAAAAGATATAGTAAAAAAATGAAAATTGCAAATATAAAAACATTCGAAGATTTAGATCTCTCTCCTTCGTTTGACGGTGGTATCGATATAAATCTTTTGGTAAAAAACCACCTGCTTTTGACATCAATAGACGGCAGGGCTTATGCAGTTTTAGATAAAGAGTATATGGCAGACGGCTTAAACTATCTCTCAAAACTCTCAATCGAGCCTGAAGTATGTTTTTTGGATGATACCTCTTATGCAAGACTTCATGACAGATACCTAGAGCAAAAAAGTGATAAGGAGCTTAGCGGTTCATTTAGCGAAGATGAAAAGGAGGAGTTTTTAGAGGACGATATATCACTATCGCAATTTCTAAAAACCAGTTCAGACATACTCACAAGTGAAGAGTCAGCCCCTATCATAAAGTTTGTAAATTCACTCTACTATCAAGCCATAAAAAAGAGAGCATCAGATATACATATAGAGACTCATGAAAACAGAGGCATAGTGAGATTTAGGATAGATGGGGCTTTGATAAAACATATAGATTTAGACAAGCACATCATCAATCTCATCATAAATCGTATAAAAGTTATCTCAAATCTTGATATTGCCGAAAAAAGAGTTCCGCAAGATGGCAGAACCGTTGTGAAAATTGCCGGTAAAAATCTCGACATCAGAGTCTCTGTTTTGCCTACATACTATGGAGAGAGAGTTGTTATGAGGATTTTGATGGACTCATCAAACATACCTTCGCTTGAAGGGTTAGGCTTTGATGAGGAGTTAACCAAAGAGTTTAGATCTCTGCTTTCACACTCTTATGGTATGATTTTAGTAACCGGTCCGACAGGAAGTGGAAAATCCACCACACTGCACTCATTTCTAAGCACTATATCAACTCCTGAAAAAAATATAATCACCATAGAAGATCCGGTCGAGTACAAAGCAAATCATATAAATCAGATACAGGTAAACACAAAAACAGGACTCACTTTTTCATCCGGACTAAGATCAATACTCAGACAAGACCCAGATGTTGTTATGGTTGGGGAGATAAGAGATACAGAGACTGCAAAAATAGCGATACAATCAGCCCTCACAGGGCATCTCTTACTATCGACACTACACACAAACAATACAACAGCAGCCCTGACAAGGCTTATAGATATGGGTATAGAGGAGTTTCTTATCAGCTCTAGCCTGCTTGGTGTCTTGGCTCAAAGATTAGTGAGAAATCTCTGTCCTCATTGTAAGGT
>JALVAU010000234.1 GCA_027011025.1 Campylobacteraceae bacterium
GCAACAAAGAGGGGATATATAAAAAGGTAGATAATATTTGTAGATAAAAAACTATTGATATTTACAACTGCCAAGTCCATCAACGAAGCTATAATCCCTGTAGTAATACCCACAGCTATAGCAAAAGGTAGCCACCTGCCAAGAAAGAAAAATATAGAGATAGAGTCTATCTTTATATTTAAAGGACATAAATTCTCTCTACATGTACGCTTAAAATGTTTAAAAACTTGTACATTTTTATTGCCAAAAACCAACCAAACGAAAAAATCTCTTATCTTTTTCATGATATTACACCTACAAATTTGCTATATAATATCATTTTATATCTTAAATTGTTTTTTAATTGTTATATTTTAAAAATCATGGCGCGCCCAGAGCGATTCGAACGCCCGACCGCTGGTACCGCAAACCAGTGCTCTATCCAGCTGAGCTATGGGCGCACGCCAAGAATGAAGAGTGGAATTATACCCTAATTTTCCATAAAAATCAAAGAGTTTTTTTATCTTTTTTTTGTTGAATCAATAAACCAATAATAATTAGCACAAGCCCTATAAAAGTGGAAACCAAAATTTGCTCCCCAACTAAGAGGTGTATAAAAAATAGCGATAAAAATGGAGAGATAAATATCAAATTTGCAATTTTTGAACTAGTGCTTGTAAGCTTCATAGCATTTAGCCAAAGTATATATGTCACACCCATTTCAAAACACCCTATATATGCCGAGCCCAATATCCCATTTAAATTTGCTTCAAAAGGGATTGAAAAAAGAAGCATATAGAAAAATATAGAGATAAAACCACTTAAAAAGCTGACAAAAAGAGAGACAACTTGATCCACATCCAATTTTATATTATAAATCCAATAAAGAGACCATAAAATTGTTGATGAAAAGGCCAAAAACACACCAAAAGCCGATGAAAAACTAAAAGTAAAAACATCACCGTGTGTAGATATAATCAAAATACCGATATAACAAATGATTCCTGCTATAAAATCATAAATAGTTAATTTCTGTTTTAAAATAAAAAATGACATATAGCCAAGTGTCAATGCCCAAGTATAATTGATAGGTTGTGCAACTTGTGCAGGAAGTAAATCATAAGCCCTAAAAAGTATCAGATAATATAAAAAAGGGTTTATAATGCCCAAAATTGCTAACTTTATATAGTCACTCTTTGTATAGCTAAATAATAGTTGTATTTTTTTATCTTTTAAAATAATCAAAAATAGTACAATCAGGGAAAAAAGTACGGAGTAAAAAAGCAGTTGTACAGGTGAAAAATATTGTAATGTAATCTTAAATGCACTAGCAACTGTTGACCACAAAAAAACTGCTGATAAACCATAGAGGTAAGATTTTTTCTGATTTGTTACTACTCTCATTATGAATTATACTATATTTTTAGCAATCATTAGATAAAATTACTAAAGTACCTAACTAAAAATAATACCAATTAATTAGTATTATTTTTAGTTAGGTACTCAAGGTAAAACACGAAGGTTTAAAATGAATGATAAAATAATAGCATATCAAGGAGTAGAGGGAGCATACTCACATCTAGCATGTAAAAAAGCATTTCCAAAATCAATATCAATTGCTTGTGAAAGTTTTGAAGATGCTATGAAACTAGTAGAAAACAAAACAGCCGATTTTGCAATGATTCCAGTGGAAAACTCAACAGCAGGTAGAGTGGAAGAGATATATAGACTTATACCAAAATCATCCCTGTTTATTGTCAATGAACATTTTGAACCCGTAAATCACTGTCTTCTTGGCATAAAAGGATCTAGGCTTGAAGATATCAAATATGTCGGCTCACATCCTCAAGCTCTTGCACAATGTTATAAAAATATCATAGATTTTAATCTTACCGCAGTTGCAAAATTTGATACAGCAGGGTCTGCTAAAGAGGTAAAAGAAAAAAATGATAAAAAATTTGCTGCTATTGCATCAAAGTTGGCTGCAAAACTTTATGATTTAGAGATTATCAAGGAATACTTTGGTGACTTAAGAGGAAATGTTACAAGATTCATAATTCTATCAAGAGAAAACACAATACCAGAGTATAGCAAAAACAAAAAATACATTACATCTCTCATCTTCCATGTGAGGGATATTCCAGCAGCACTCTATAAGGCACTTGGTGGATTCGCAACAAATAGTGTAAACTTACTTAAGCTTGAAAGTTACTCAATGACCGGTTCTTTGCAAGTCAGTAGATTTCACATAGATATAGAAGCACATCCAAAAGAAAAAAAAACTAAAATTAGCTCTAGACG
>JALVAU010000235.1 GCA_027011025.1 Campylobacteraceae bacterium
TAGAGCCAGGGATTGGGCAAATAGAAAAAATGATGTCTATCTCATATACCCAAAATCAAAAAGCTTTCAATCTTTGCTAGATGTTGCATTTGGGTACGACGAGAGTTTAAGAGTTCATATATTGTGCTTCGATTGTGTAAATATATCTAATAATAATTTTCTATAATCCCAAGCTTCAATAATTTAGGTTGTTTTGGCTATATATTTGGTGATTTCATTGGCTATTTTTTTGGAGTTTGCTACACAATCATTTAGCCCTACTCCGCTGTAAGCATTTGAACTAAGATATAAGCCTTTATAATTTTCTAATTTATTAAATAATTTTTTCATTCTCTCTAAGTGCCCTACCCTATAGTTTGGTATGCCTTTTTCCCATCTTTTGACATAAATTGTATCTGGATACTTATCTATGCCCATTACCTCTTTTACGCCTTTTATGGCTATCTCTTTTAGTTTGGTATCGCTTTTTAGTGCCAAGCTCGGGTCTCTTTGTCCGCCTATCATGACTCTGAGTGCTTTTTTTCCTTTTTGTGCTCTATCGATAAAGATAGAACTATCCCACAAGACACCTAAAATATCCTTTTTTGAGCTAGATGTTGTCAATAATCCAAAACCATTTAAGTCATGATCCAAATCATCATACCCTAGCCCTACAACACTTATGGGTGAATACTCTATATCGTTTAGCATAACAGAAAATTCAGTGTCAATTTTATTTAAAATCTTAGCACTCTCATAAGCCGGTGTTGAGAGCACCACTATGTCAAACTTGTTGTTTTTGTCTGTGTTCAAGATATATTTATCGCCATCTTGCTCCATACTCTGTATAGTTGTATCTTTTTTTATATCTATATCTAAAGAGTTTGATAAAGAGTCTATAAAAGCACTAACTCCGCCTTTAAAGCTCATCAAAACTCCTCCCGGTCCGGCATCTTTCTTTTTCTTTTTAAGCATACCTTTGAAAAGTCCTCCATACTCTTTTTCTAGCTTTACAACAGCAGGAAAGGCGGAATTTACTGAGATTTTATCTGGGCTTGAGGCAAATATACCGGCAACCATTGGGTCTAAAAAGGCATCGGTCATCTCTTTGCCTACTCTTCTGTAGCCAAATGATTGTAGTGTTTCATCTTCATCATCTTTTTTTGCCGGTATCAATACTTCTGCTGCTACTCTTAGTTTCCCAAAAACAGACAAAAGAGGTGTACCCAAAAATGCACCCGGAGTCTCTGGCAGTCTATGTAAGGCATCTTTATATATAAATCTGACTCTAGCTTTATCACTGCTTCTTAGTAGTAACTCTTCACTGTTACTCTGTTTTACGAGTTCTAAAGTGTCTGGTTTGTTTGATAAAAAACCGTTGCTTCCCTCTTCAAATAAAAAGCCCTCAACTCTCTTTGTCATCATCTTTCCACCAAGTTTTTCCTCTTTTTCAAAAAGTGTTATGTCTGCATTAGGATTTTCTTGTTTGATATAAAATGCGGTGGTAAGACCACTAATTCCACCACCTATGATAGCTATTTTCATCTCTCTTTCCTTTTTATCTTTCCAAGCCACTCATCAAGGGTTTTTTCATATCCAATATGTCGGCTGTCGTAAAAATTTAGTTCATTTTCTAGATATTTTTGCTCTACCCACCCACCAAAATTGTGTGGATATTTATACTGTTTTGATCCAAGTTTGGTTAAGTGTGTCGGAATAGCAAGTTTTTTTTCATTTTGTACATACTCTTGTGCTTTGTTTATTGCTAAATATGAACTGTTTGATTTTGGACAACAGCTCAAATATATCAGGGTTTGAGAGAGTATAATTCTAGCTTCGGGGAAACCTATGATGCTAACACTTTGCAAGCAACTATTTGCAAGGGTTAGGGCATTTGGATTTGCATTGCCTATATCTTCGCTTGCTAGGACAAGTAGCCTTCTGGCTATAAAATCTGCACTCTCTCCGCCATCAATTAGCCTTGCTAGATAGTATAGACCAGCATCGACATCACTGCCTCTTATACTTTTTATCATCGCGCTTATGAGATCAAAATGGCTCTTTTGTGAACTAACTCCGTCTTTTAGTGCATTTGGTCTTAAGAGTTTTAAGGTCTCTAACTCTACGCCTTTGTTATCCACTTTTAGGGCATACTCTAAAAGATTTAACATAGATCTTACATCCCCGCAGGAGCTGGTGATTAGATACTCTTGTGCCTCTTTTGTTATCTCAAATTTTATCTCTGTTTTGACTCGTTTTAAAACAACTTCCAAATCCGAGTCATCTAACGGAAAAAATTCAAAGAGCATAGAGCGGGAGCGAATCCCGCTTGTCAATGTAAAATATGGATTTTCCGTAGAAGCACCTATGATGATAGCCTCTCTGTTTTCCATAGGCAATAAAAGAGTCTCTTGCTGTGTTTTTGAGAGCCTGTGAACCTCATCAATAAAAAGCAGTGGTTTTGCCAATGCATTTTTATGTTTAGCAAGTATCTTTCTAATCTCCTCTACTTTGAGATTGGTAGCATCTAGTTCAAAAAAAGGTAATTCCATCTTGTTTGCAACTATTTTTGCTAGAGTGGTTTTGCCAACACCTGCTGGACCAAAAAATATAGAGTGGGATATGCTCTTTTTCTCCAAAAGTTTTCTAAAGGGCATACCCTCTGAGCATAGATGTCTCTGACCGCACAAACCTTCTATGTTTTGAGGTCTAAATTTTAGTGCTAGATTTTCTATCAAGCTTTGCTTTCTCTTTTTTACTGTACTCTAAATAGTCTCTAAGAGCATCATACTCTGTGTTTGTCAAAAATCGGTGTTTCCCCGGTTTTAACATATCGAGATCTATCTTGCCATAGCTTACCCTTTTTAGACCCACCACATCTGCATCAAAATATCCAAAAAATCTTCTTAACTCTCTATTTTTCCCCTCATTTATGGTTACTTTTATGGTTGAGTAGCTTGGTCTATTTTTTATGATACGATACTCTACAAATGGTGCAAACTCCATAGAGCGAACTCTGCTTTGTTCATGCCCTCCTCTGCTTGCATCCTCAAGATATAGACCCTCTTGCATAGCATTTTCCATAGCTTTTGTAACAGGTCCCTTAATCTTTACATAATAGACTCTTTCAAGATCGCCATGCATCAAAGCAGAGACTATATCTGCTGCATCACTAAGCAGAAGAAGCCCTTCACTGGTAAAATCGAGCCTGCCTACACTCATAAAATGTGAAAATTTTGAAGGAAGAGTATCATATATAGTTTTTCTGCCTCTGTCATCTTTTTTGCTGACTAATTCACCTTTTTGTTTATGATAGACTATGACTGAGTATTTGCTCTTTTTGTAGAGTGTTCTATCTTTTATCTTTATCTTGTTTTCATAAGTCACTTTTGTTGCAAGATCTGTTACTATCTCTCCATCTACGCTGACCAAACCATCAGCAATCAGCTTGTCTGCCTCTCGTCTTGAGTGTCTAGTGTTGTGAGAAATCATCTTGTTTAGTCTGATAGGAGTCATTATTTTATACCTGCTTCTATCAAATCGTGAATATGAAGTACCCCTGATACCCTCTTCTTTTCATCTACGATTGCTATGAGTTGTATCTTATGTTTTTCTACAAATGCCAGTGCATCACTTGCTAGCAAATCATCACCCATAAGAACTTTTGGGTTTTTTGAAGCAAAATCTATCGCTTTTTTCTCCATAGAGAAGTCCTCTCTCATGACTGCCCTTCTAAGATCTCCATCACTGAGGATTGCTAAGAGTCTATGTTCGCTATCCTCTATAAGTACATTTCCGAGCATCCCTTCACTTATAGCTACTATCGCCTCTTTGAGGGTTGCAGAGCTATCTACTAGAGGTAGATTTTGCGTATGCATCAAATCTCTTACTTTTATGAAAAGTCTCTTTCCTAAACTTCCTCCCGGATGAAATGAGGCAAAATCCTCTTTTTGAAAATTTTTCTTTTTCATCAAACATACTGCAAGGGCATCTCCAACAGCTAGAGTTAAAGTCGTAGAGGTTGTAGGTGCCGCATCAAGAGGGCATGCCTCTTTCGTAACATCTATTGACAAAAACAGATCACCATATCTACCAAGCGATGAATCTCTTTTTCTTGCCATTGCTATCAATGGTATATCAAATCTTTTTATATGAGGAAGTATCTTTATAAGCTCTTCACTCTCTCCGCTGAAACTTATAGCCAAGACTGCATCATCTTTTCCTATCATTCCTAAATCACCATGAAGTGCTTCTGTAGGATGTATAAAAAAACTACTCGTTCCTGTACTAGCCATGGTTGCTGCTATTTTTGCACCTATCAAGCCACTTTTTCCAACACCTGTTATGATGAGTTTTCCCTTTATGCCGGCTATTAACTCTACTGCCTTATTCATGTCATCATCTATCTTTTCGAGAGCATTAAGCAACTCTTTTGCTTCTAGCCTCAACACATCTCTTGCTATCTCTTTAAAATCTTGCATTTTTTGCCTTTTACATCATAAATATTGTAGGAACGATAGTCGGATATTTTTTCATCTTTCTATATATATGTTTTCTAAGAACTTGTCTTAGTTCATTTTCGAGTGCTTTTTTATTTTGAAATAGCTCTTTTTTTGCATTTACGGTAAATTGATCTATGACACCCTCCATCTCTTGAGAAAATTTTCTATCATCTTTGTCTGAAACCAAACCATAGCTTACAACTCTTGGTTTGCTTGCAAGTTTTTGCTCATTTATATTTACCTGAGCAACAACCATAACAAGACCCGAGTCGGCCATCTTTTGCCTGTCAATTACAACATCATTTGCTATTTTTTCATTTGCTTGGTTATCTACAAATACTTTTCCTGTCTTAACGGATTTTACTTTTTTGATATACTTTGGGCAGACTTCTATCTGGTCGCCATCACTCATAAGCAGGATATTTCTTGGAGGAATTCCACATTTTAGGGCTGTCTCTTTATGCCTTGAGATGTGATTAAACTCTCCATGAACAGGTAAGAAAAATTTTGGTTTTACAAGTCTAAGGATAAGCTTTTGTTCTTCTTGGGCTGCATGACCGCTTACATGTATCTCACTAAAATCTTGATAAGCTACACTAGCCCCGCTTTTTATTAAAAAGTTTAGCACTTTAGATACACTGCCTTCATTTCCGGGAATTGCTTTGGCAGAGATTATGATTTGGTCACTAGTTTTTATCTTTATGTGTCTATGTTCATCTGTTGCCATTCTATAGAGTGCAGCCATAGTTTCACCCTGTGAGCCGGTAGTAACTATTAGAACCTCTTTGTCATTGTGTTTATTTACTTCGTGTGGATCTATAAAAATACTTTTATCTAAATCTATATATCCTAAATCTATGGCGGTAAAAAGGTTTCTTTCCATGGATCTGCCTATGACACAGACTTTTCTATTATGTTTAAGCCCATAGCTGATAGCTTGATACACTCTATGGATATTTGAGGAGAAAGTTGACATTATTACCCTACCCTTTGATTTTGAAAATATATAATCAAAAGTTTTACCTACGGTACTTTCACTTCTTGTGATGCCCTCTTTATGTGAATTTGTACTGTCGCTTAAGAGGCAAAGTACACCTTTTTCTCCATACTCGGCAAACCTGTTGAGGTCTGTAACATATCCATCGATTGGAGTATGATCTATCTTAAAATCTCCTGTATGTATTATAGTTCCTGCATCTGTTGTTATCGCTAGCGAGGAAGCATCTATGATGGAGTGTGTGATATGCATCCACTCTACTTTTATATCCCCAATCTTATATACCTTTCTTTTTTGCACAGGTCTGAAGAGTTTTCTATACTGTTTTAAGCCATGCTCTTCAAATTTATTGGATAACATTCCAAGTGGTAAAGGGGTGGCATATATTGGGAATTGCATCTCTTTAAACAGATATGCAACAGCTCCGATATGATCTTCGTGAGCATGTGTGATGACGATAGCTTTTATCTTCTTTTTTATCTGCCTAAGATATGTAAAATCTGGAATCAATATATCAACACCGTGCATATCGTCAGTCGGAAAACTCATGCCGACATCGACTATGATAGCACTTGTATCTGTCTCTATGACGGTGATATTTCCACCTATTTCACCAAGACCGCCTAGGGGAGTAATTCTTACTTTCGCATTTGTATTTTGATTTATAAGATTGAATTTTTGTAGTATATCTTTGTGAATCTTATGATTTGCATCAATGGCAATTTTCATATCTTTTTGCCATTTTTCACTGCCTTCTAAGACACTAGGCTGGTTTTTTGCACTTTTTCTTTTTCTGTTTTGCCTGTTTGGGTTTGGTTTTTTACTCTGCCTTTGCGGGCTTTTTGTCGTATTTGTACTACTGTTTTGTACTTTTTGGTTTGCTGGCTTTTTGCTAGCTACTTCTGTTTTGTTGTCTTGCATTTTTTTACCTTAATCTAGAAAAGACTATTTTTGAAAAATCTTTTCATATAAATTAAGATGATTTTCGACGCTTAATTCATGAGGTCTTACATTTTCTGCTATCTCCATGGAGTGTAGTAGTTTTTTTGCAAATTCCTTATTGTAAATTGAAGATATATTTCTTACCCAAGTTTTTCTTGGGCTTGAAAAAGATACCCTTAGATACTTTTTAAATCCAATAAAATCCTGAATAGTCTTAAACAAGGGGTTAGTACCGTGTATAAATTCTCTTTTTTTTACAATTCTTAAAATAGATGAAGTTACTTTTGGTGCCGGCTCAAAAGAGCTTGAAGGCACATCAAAAAGTAGTTTTACATCTGCTATACTTTGAGTGAGTATTGATAAAGAGCCAAACTCTTTGACTTTTGGATTGGATGAAAATTTTAGAGCAACCTCTTTTTGAATCATCACCACCATAGAGTTACATTTCTTATCTTCTAGTGCTTCAAGAATGATTTTAGTTGCAATATAGTATGGTAAATTCGCAACCAAATCATAAGGTTCATCTTCTAATGAGCCTTTTTCAAGAGACTCTAAAACATCACACTCTTCTAACTTGAAATCACCTTTTTTTATCTCTTTATCAAATTTTTCTCTCAAATGAACGCATAAGTCTCTATCGACCTCGTAAGCTCTTAAAGGCTTTACCTCCAAGAGCATTTGCGTTAAATCACCTAAGCCAGGTCCAATTTCTACAAGTTTTCTAGTAGATTTGGGCATCGATTGGATGATTTTATTCAGTATCGCAGTATCCTTTAAAAAATTTTGACCAAATCTCTTTTTAGCCTCAATCTTTGCCATATAAAGTTCCGCCTTTTAATTTAGAGGTCTATTTTATCTTTTATTTACTTACAGCCTCATTAGAGAGATAATTGATAAGCCTTTATGAGAAGATTGTATAGTTAAGTACTTAATTATGCTACAATATTCCCACAAATGCTATAGAAGGAGTAGGGGTTGAAAATATATTGTGATGAAATGACTTCTCCTATCGGTAGATTATATATCGTAGCAAATGCCACACATCTTTTGGGTTTAACGATGGAAGTGAGTTGGGATAGAGAAAAAAGGAGATTTGGTAGCCTTCTTTACAGAGAAAATGTGATTATCTCTTTGACCAAGAAGGAGTTAAGAGAGTATTTTTCAAAAGAAAGAGAAGAGTTCAGCATCCCTTTAAGTTTCAAAGGAACTTCTTTTCAAGAGAGAGCTTGGAGAGCACTGCTTGATATACCTTATGGTAAAACTATCAGCTATGAAGAACAAGCAAAAAATATTGACAACCCAAAAGCCATAAGAGCCATAGGAGGTGCAAATGGAGCAAATCCTATACCTATCATTATTCCTTGTCACAGAGTTATAAGAAAGTCAGGTGATTTAGGCGGGTATGCTAGCGGATTAGAGATAAAAAAATTTCTCCTAAATCTTGAAAATTCAAAACAGTCTCCCCAATAGGCATTGCTACTTTATCTTATTCATATCTCAGATTGTTTTTCAAAACCAAGGTCAAACGGTAGATTTTTATCAAACTATTTCAAAAGGACTCAGACCAACGGGAGGATTTGTCCTTTGATTTTGTTTTGGGTTGTTTTTCAAAACCGAGGTCAAACGGTAGATTTTTATCAAATCATTTCAAAAGGACTCAGACCAACGG